>CALGIB010000057.1 GCA_937915955.1 uncultured Pseudomonadota bacterium | reverse complement strand
GGCGTGCAGCAGGCCCTGCTCCTGCAGGTAGTACAGCAGGTAGCGGGACTGGCCGTAGTGGCTGCCAGGGTCCTCCTCGTAGAACTCGGAGCTGCTGCGGCTCATCAGGTGCTCGAAGCTCGGCAGCCGCCCCGCCCGGATGTGCTCCTGCAGCCCGGGCAGGCGCCAGTTCAGGTGGCCGTGCAGGCGCCCGTCCTGCTCGCTCACCGCCTCGTACAGGCTGGCCAGGCCCTCGTTGAACCAGGGCGGGCAGGCGGGGACGTTGGCACCCATCAGGGGGTGGACCATCTCGTGGACCAGAGTGCCGCCGCCCGTCGAGATGTCCATGAACAAGCCCCGGTCGTTGGCGAAGCCGTAGGGCGTGTCGGGGGCCTCTCCGAAGGTCTCGAGGACGTGCTCCTCGTACGAAGCAGCGTCCTTGTAGAGCCAGACATCCACCGGCCCAGGAGGCAGCACGGGGAAGTACTCGGCCACAAGGAGCTCGTGAGCCCAGCGGACCGTGTGCTCGGCGCGGCGCTCGACCTCGAGCGGATCGCCGTCGCCGCGCACCACCCAGGGTCCGACGACGACGGTGTGGAAGACCTCGACCGCCTCGGGCCGGGCCTCAGCCAGGGCGGAACCGGTCGAGCAGCTGAGCAGGAACAGGAGCATGGACAGCTTGGACACCAGCTCGCGCCAGGAGTTCGGTAGCGTTGGGGGCGGCGCGCGGTGTCTGCACGCGCGGAGGCCCCTCATGCTCATCGCCCTGCTCGCCGCCTGCACCACGACCGGAGCCAGCGCCGGCGACTTCGATCTGGCCCTGGGGGCCGAGCTGATCATCAACCCCAACGCGACCTGCACGGGGCTGGGCTGCCTCAAGGAGATGGTCGAGGTCCGCGACGTCGTCGCCGAGGACCCCAGCGTCGCGGACTTCAGCGAGTTCGACGACGAGCTGGTCACCCTGCAGGGCCTGGGCGAGGGCGAGACCCGCTTGACCATCGTCGGCCTGACCGAGACCCGCGACGTGGTCGAGCGCTATCTGGACCTGCGCGTGGCGCGGGTGGACCAGATCTCGGCCGGCACCCGCTGCGACGACTGGGGCTCCGAGAGCTCGCTGGTGACCCTGGGGACCGAGCTGAAGTGGCAGTACGCGCTGCTGGACACGGCGGGTCACGAGCTGACGGGGGACCCGGCCATGGACTTCGGCGGCCTGGAGCAGCTCAGCCTGGGCCCAGGATCCGCCCAGCTGACCTCGAGCGCCCTCGGCGACTACCGGCTGACCTCTGGCCTCTGGGAGGGCGTGGTCGACGAGCTCCGGGTGGTCGAGGCCCAGCCGACCAGCCTGGAGCTGCTGCCACCCGACGCGCTGAGCCAGGACGTCATCGCGGCCCTGCAGATCCTGGTCACGCTCGAGGGCGAGGTCCCCTGCGTCGAGGAGGTCGAGCGCCGGGTGACCATCCTGAGCCCCGACCACTGCAGCCTGGACCTGCTCGAGGAGACCCTGGTCAAGGTGGTCACCGAGGCGGGCGTCAGCCTCTTCGCGAGGGAGCCCGGCGCCTGCACGGTGCAGGTCGAGGCCGGCGAGTTCACCGACACGATCGACGTCGAGGTGCTCTGATCCCGACCCGGGCTCAGTGCCCGGCCTGGTCGCCCCACAGCTCCTGCAGGCGCGCGTCCCGGCCGCAGCCCGTCCGGTAGCGGCTGTAGTGGCTGGGGTTCTTCAGGTAGAAGTCCTGGTGGTAGCCCTCGGCCTCCCAGAAGACCTGGGCCGGCAGCACCCGGGTGTCTACGGTGACGCCGAGCTGCTCGGCCACCTGGCCGCGCGAGGCCTCGACCGCCGCGATCTCCCCGGGATCGCTGGTGAACACGGCCGTGCGGTACTGCTCGCCCCGGTCGCAGAACTGCCCGTTGGCCTGCCCGGGGTCGATGTTGTGCCAGAAGACCTGGAGCAGCTCCTCGTAGCTGACCTCGTCGGGCTCGTAGACCACCCGCAGCGCCTCGAGGTGCCCCGTGCGGTGGTAGCCGACGTCCTCGTAGGTGGGGTGCAGCTCGGGGCCGCCGGTGTAGCCGCTGGTCGTGGAGACCACGCCCTTCACCTTGTCGAAGGGCTTCTCGACGCACCAGAAGCAGCCGCCCGCGAAGACCGCCTCGGCCTGGCCGGTCTGGAGCGCGGGGGCGGCCTGGGTGCCCTCGGGCGTCTCCGCCGCCACCCGCTGGGAGCAGGCGGCGAGCGACGTGAAGACCGCGACGGTCAGGACAAGCAGGGCTCGGGACATGACACCTCCGGTGTGCCTTCGAAGGGTGCCGCCGCCGGGATCACGTCGCAGGGCGAGACGCGAAGTGACATCGCGAGACCCAAGAGGGCGAAACCCGCGCCAACCCGCTGAGATCGCTCAGTCGCCGGTGTCCGTATCGGTGTCGCTGTCCGTGTCCGTGTCGGCGTCCGCCTCGCCACCGCCACCGGTCCGGAAGCTCGAGCGCACCTCGGCCGACAGCGTGCCGCCAGCCTGCGCCGGGATGCCCGCGCCGAGCACCACCGTGATCGCGCTGTTGGGGGCCAGGTCGTCGGCCGGCACCAGCCGGATCATGCGTGTCTCGGAGTCGTAGAAGAGCCCCGCGACGAGCTCCGTGCCCGCCGCGTCCAGCACCGCCACGTCGTCGACGCTCAGCGCGTCCTCGTCGATCGGGTCGCTGAAGACCGCGCGGATCTCCGTGCCGAGGGCGACGTTGGCCGCGCCGTGAGGGGGCGACACCGTCAGCACCGAGAGGTAGCTGGCGGACTCGACCGGGGTTTGACAGGCCATCAACAGCAGGAACATCCCAGCCTCCAAGGGCACAACTCTAGCCCGGACATCCACCCCTCGCCCACCCCGCTTCGTCCAGATACCCCCCCGGATGCTCCTGACCCTGTTGCTGTCGGCCTGTCTCCCCAAGTCCCCCGGCGCGCTGAGCGGCGAAGATCGCTGGGAGGAGACGCTCGAGAAGAGCGTGCCCGGCGTGGTCGCGCTGCGGGTGGTCGGGACCCGGAGCTTCGACACCGAGACGTCCAGCTCCTCGGTGGGCACGGGCTTCGTGATCGACGCGGAGCAGGGCCTGATCCTGACCAACCGGCACATGGTGCACGCGGGGCCGGTGCGCGCCGAGGCGGTCTTCCTCGACCACGAGGAGGTGCCGCTGCAGGCCATCTACCGCGACCCGGTGCACGACTTCGGCCTGTACCGCTTCGACCCCGCCGACCTCCGCCACATGGAGCTCGTCGAGCTCTCGCTGCACCCCGAGGCCGCCCAGGTCGGCACGGAGCTGCGCGTGGTGGGCAACGACGCCGGCGAGAAGATCGTCATCCTGGACGGCACCCTGGCCCGCCTGGATCGCTCCGCGCCCAGCTACGGCGAGAACACCTACAACGACTTCAACACCTTCTACCTGCAGGCGGGCAGCGGCACCTCGGGCGGCAGCAGCGGCTCGCCCGTGCTGGATGTGCAGGGGCGGGTCATCGGCCTGAACGCCGGAGGCAGCAAGCGCTCGGCGAGCAGCTACTACCTGCCCCTGGACCGCGTCGTGCGCGCGGTCGAGCTCGTCCAGGCGGGCCTGCCCGTCACCCGCGGCACCCTGCAGGCCACCTTCGAGCACGAGCCCTACGACGAGCTGCGGCGCCTGGGCCTGAGCCAGGCCAGCGAAGCCAGCCTGCGCGAGGCCTTCCCCAAGGGCCACGGAGCGCTGATCGTGAGAGGCCTGGTCCCCAAGGGCCCCGTGGACGGGCTGCTCGAGCCCGGCGACATCCTGCTCCAGGTCAACGGGCAGCTGGTGACCAGCTTCGTGCCGCTCGAGGCGGCCCTGGACGACTCCGTGGGCCAGACCGTCAGCCTGGTGGTCGAGCGCGGCGGGCAGCGCCTGGAGCTGCAGCCCACCGTCGGCGACCTGCACGCCATCAGCCCCAGCGAGTACCTCGAGTTCGGCGGCGCCGTGGTCCACCCGCTGTCCTACCAGCAGGCCCGCAACCACATGATCCCGACAGCCGGGCTGTACGTGGCCAGCCCCGGCTACACCCTCATCCGGGCGGGCATCCCCGACAGCGCCATCCTGCTGTCCGTGGACGGCCAGCCCCTGCCCGACCTGGACAGCCTCGAGGCCGCCCTGACCCGCCTGGCCCACGGCCAGCGCGCCACCGTGCGCTTCCACACCGTCGGGGACCCTCGCCACGAGAGCATCGCGGTGATCGAGATGGACCGGCTGTGGCACCCGATGCGGCGCTGCGTCCGCGACGACGACACGGGCGCCTGGCCCTGCACCGACAGCGCCGAGGCGCCCCCAGCCCAGCCGCCCGTGCCGGGGACCGCGCGCTTCCAGACCTCGGCCAGCGGTCCGGCGGGCAGCCTGGCCGCCTCGCTGGTGCGCGTGGACTGTGACGTGCCGCTGCGCACCGAGGGCGTCTCGGGCCGCAACTTCGCGGGCTCGGGTCTGATCGTCGACGCCGAGCAGGGCCTGGTCCTGACCGACCGGGACACCGTGCCGGTCAGCCTGGCCGAGGTCAGCCTGACCTTCGGCGGCCAGCTGCGGGTGCCCGCCGAGGTGGTCTACCTCCACCCCGAGCACAACTTCGCCATCCTGCGCTACGACCCCGCCCTGCTGGGCGACAGCCCGGTCCGGGCCGCGGAGCTCCGCGCCGCCGAGCTGAAGCCCGGCGAGGGTCTCTGGGTCGTCGGCCTGTCCCGCGACGGCAAGGTCGTCTCCCGCGAAGCCCAGGTCGAGCGCATCGACCCCCTCACGCTGCCGCTGCCCACCCCTCCCCAGTTCCGCGAGGTCAACCTCGAGGTCATCGACCCCACCGAGAGCGTCAGCTCCATCGGCGGCGCCCTGACCGACCAGCGCGGTCGCGTGGTCGCGCTCTGGGCCAGCTTCGTGTGGCAGGGGCGGGAGGGCCGGGACTCGACCTTCAAGGGCCTGCCAGTCGAGGTCGTGCTCGAGGTCCTGGAGCCCCTGTCCCGCGGCGAGTCCCCCGGCCTGCGCACCCTGGGCGTCGAGCTGACCAGCCTCTCGCTGGCGGACGCACGGGACCGGGGCCTGTCCGAGGACCGCGTCCGGGAGCTGGCCGAGGCGGACCCCGAGCGCCGCAAGGCCCTGTCCGTCGCGCGCGTGTACGCCGACACCCCCGCGGCCTCGCTGCTCGAGGACGGCGACCTGATCATCGAGCTGCAGGGCCAGCCCGTGACCCGCTTCCACGACGTCGAGCTGGCCGCCCGAGCCGAGCAGGTCGACCTGCTGGTGCTGCGCGACGGCCAGGAGCTCAGCCTGCAGGTGCCCACCGCGCCGCTGCCGGACCTGGGCATCGACCGCGTCGTGCACTTCGCCGGCATGCTGCTCCACGAGCCCCACCGCGAGGTCGCCACCCAGCGCGGCCTGGATCCAGAGGGCCTGTACATCGCGACCTACCAGTACGGCAGTCCCGCCCACCGCTACGACCTGCGGGCCACATGGCGCATCGTCGAGATCGACGGCCAACCCACCGACGACCTGGGCAGCCTGCTGGCCGTCATCGAGGGCAAGCAGGACGGCGAGGCGCTGCGCATCACCGTGGTCGATCTCGACGAGAAGAAGCAGGTCAAGACCCTGAAGCTGGACCTGCAGTACTGGCCGACCCGCAGCTACGTGCGCGGCGACCAGGGCTGGCGGCTCGAGTAGATCGCGAGCTTTCGGTGCTAGGCTGGCGCCATGCTCCTGACGTTGCTGCTCGCCTGCCCGGCCCCGCCCACCCAGCCGGTGGCCACCATCTTCCCGCCCGAGCCCACGACGACCGACGTGCTCGAAGCGAACACGTCGACCCCGAGCACCGATCCCAACGGGGATCCGGTCAGCTACCGCTACGCCTGGTTCGTCGACGACACCCCCGCCGAGGGGCAGTCCGGCGCGACCGTGGCGCCCGAGGCCACGGCCAAGGGCCAGGTCTGGAAGGTCCTGATCACGCCCACCGACGGCTTCGAGGACGGGGAGACCGGCTACAGCGGCGAGGTCACCATCCTCAACAGCGCGCCCACCGTCGAGGTCGAGCTCGGCGAGACCCTGTCCACCCAGGACCTGACGCCGACGCTGAGCATCGCCGACGCCGACGCCGACGAGCTGACGACCACGATCTCGTGGACCGTCGGCGGCGAGGACGCGGGCATCAGCGAGGCCAGCGTGCCCGCCAGCGCTACGAGCAGCGGCCAGATCTGGGCCATCCGGGTCCTGGTGGACGACGGCCAGGAGCTCGCCGAGGCCAGCGCCAGCGTCGTGATCGGCAACACCCTGCCCTCGATCGACGCAGTCGTCCTGGGCCCCGAGCCCGCCAGCGTCGCCGACCTGCTCGAGCTCGCGATCTCCGCCAGCGACGACGACGGCGACCCGCTGGAGCCCGTCGTCAGCTGGTTCGTGGGCGGCGTCGAGCTCGCCGAGGCCGGCCTGACGCTGAGCTCCGAGCACTTCGTCAAGGGCGACGAGGTCTACGCCCTGGCGACGGTCTCCGACGGCTTCGCGAGCCCCGAGGCCGTCGAGAGCAACCACCTCGAGATCGGCAACGCCCCTCCGCCCGAGCCCGGCGTCTCGCTCACCCCCGAGGACCCCCACCAGGACCTGGACGACCTGGTCTGCATCTGGTCCGCCGAGGAGGTCGACGAGGACGGCGAGGACCTCGCGCTCAGCGTCACCTGGGATGTCGACGGCGAGGCCTACGACAGCCCCACCAGGACCTGGTTCGACGGCGACACCATCCCCGCTGGCGTAGGCCTCGAGGGCGAGACCTGGACCTGCACGGTGAGCCTGGACGACGGCGAGGACGTCAGCTCGGCCCAGGCCTCGTCCGAGGTCCTGTTCGCCTGCTCGGACGAGGGCGCCTTCGACACCAGCGACGACAGCGGGCCGCTGGGCGATCCCTCGGCCAGGGTGGTGGACGTCGACGGCGACGGACACCTGGACGTGATGCTCTGCGAAGACAGCGGAGACCTGCAGGTCCACTGGGGCTCGGGCACCGGCGGCTTCGGCTCGCTCTCGTCCCCGCCCTTTGGCGCCTCGGCCGACTGCCCCGCTGTGGGTGACTTCGACGGCGACGGCTACGTCGATCTCGTCTGGGTCACCGCCGACAGCACCCAGGTCCAGTGGACGCTGGGCGACGGCACGCGAAACTTCGGCGGCGTCAAGAACACCTCGCACACCGAGGACGCCAGCCGCGTGGCCCTGGTCGACGGCAACCTGGACGGCTCGCTGGACCTGCTCTACACGAGCGAGGACCTGGGCTGCCTGGCCATCCGCTTCGCCGGCGGGGGCGGCGCGCTGCAGGCCTCGAGCTGCCTCACCTCCCAGACGGGCCCCTTCCGCGCGGCCGACCTGGACGGCAGCGGCGCCGACGAGATCGTGCAGATCGCCGAGGGCGACCTGAAGGTCTACGGCTTCGATCCCAGCGGCGGCGGCACGCTGACCGACTTCGCCGTGCTGGACACGCCCGGGCTCGAGGAGCTGATCGACCTGGACCTCGCCGACGTGGACGCCGACGGAGACCTGGACGTGCTCGCCTGGGGCCTGGACGCCGACGACCGCCTGCTCCTGGCGCGCTACCTGGGCGACGGAAGCGGCGACGCCTCGACCTTCCGCGAGTGCCAGGTCGCGGTGGTGGACGAGGCCCCCGGCGGGGCCGGTGACCTGGACGAGGACGGTCTACCCGACATGGTGACCGTCGCCGGCTGCACGGACTGCAGCAGCACTTGGACGACCCACCTGCTGCAGTGATCTTCCTGCTGTCCACCGCCCTGGCAGCGCAGACCTCCTTCCCCTGCGCCGCACCTCTGGCCTCGGCGCGCCGATCGACCGCGCCGCTGCAGGCGCTGCTGGGCATGGACGAGAGCTGCCGCAACAGCGCCTGGCACGACACCATGGGTGTGCTGCTGGAGAGCCAGGGCCTGCTGTTCTCGGCCCAGGTGCACTTCGGTCACTGCGCCGCCAGCCGCGACCACCTGCTGGACCAGTGCCTCGCCAAGCTCAGCCGCACGGCCCAGGCCACCGGCGAACCCTCGATGTTGCGCCTGCACCTCAAGGGCGCCGGACCCGAGCTGTTCCGGCCCGAGGCCCGCGACCACTTGCTGCTCGAAGCCGGCCAGCTGGCCCTGGGCGAGCAGGATCTCCGCCGCGCCGCGCACCTCCTCAAGCAGGTCCGACCGGGCAGCCCCAGCCACCCCCAGGCCCGCACACTGAGGGCCGAGGCCCTGCTGCAGCTGGGCCTGCGGGGCGAGGCCGAGCGGGCCTGGGTCGAGGTGCTGGCCACCGCGGTCTCCCCGTGGGCGGAGCGCGCGCGGTTGGGGCTGGCAGGCCTGGCCCTGCGCCGGGGCGAGCGTGAAGGTGTCCTCAGCCTGAAGCTGCGGGTG
>CALGIB010000056.1 GCA_937915955.1 uncultured Pseudomonadota bacterium | reverse complement strand
CCAAGGCCACGCTCCACACGATCCTGCTCCGCACGGACATCCCGGGCGACCTGGACGAGGGCGTCAAGGCCCGCATGGACCAGGTCCTGGCGGACATCGAGGGCGGCATGAGCTTCGCCGACGCGGCCCGCAAGTGGTCCGAGGACCTCTCCGCGGTGAACGGCGGCGTCCTGGGCACCCAGGCGCTGGACCAGCTCGACCCCGTGCTGGGCAAGGCCGTGGCCGACACCCAGGCCGGCGGACTGACGGCGGCGGTCCAGACCAGCCGTGGATTCCAGCTGCTCTTCGTCGAGGAGCAGTTCCCGGCGACGGAGACGCCCTTCGAGGAGGCCAGCGCCACCCTCGCGCGCGAGCTGATCCAAGAGGAGCGCGCTCCTCAGCTCGCCGCCGCCTGGGCTCAGCTCCTGCTCGCCACCTGGAGCAGCAGCGGCAGCCTCCCGGTCGACATGATCATGGAGCAGGGGCTCCTGCCCAAGACGGAGTCGTCCCTGTCCCTGGCCGCCCCGGGCATCGAGGAGCTCGGTGCCTCGCCTGAGCTGATGTCCGCGGTCCAGGACGGCGCGGCCGGCACGCTGCTGCCCGTGCTCACCATCGGCGGCGATCAGGTGGTGGCTCAGATCACGGCGCGGACCGACGCGGACATGGCCCAGTACGAAGGCCAGAAGGCGATGCTGCGCGATCAGGCCCGGATGATGGCGCAGTACGAGTTCCTGCAGGACTACCGCGCGGGCCTCGTCGCGCAGGCCGACGTCAACCGGTACTACAACCCGGCCGCGACCAGCGACTGAGCGGACGGGCCCGGCCCCGGAGTCGCGGGGCGCTCAGGCCGGCGAAGCCCCCCCTCTGCGGGTGCTATCTTGCCTGCCTTCGAGCCCCCCTCACGGGGAAGGGAGCCTCCATGCGTGCACTGGCCACACTCGCCGCCATCGCCTTGTTCACCGGCTGCAAGAGCAACGCGACCTTCGACCCCGTCGCGGACGCCGGCCCCGACCGCGTCGTGGCGATCGGGCACGAGACGCTGCTCAGCGGGACCGGATCCGACGCGGACGGCGTGGTCACCGACTTCGAGTGGACCCTGGTGGGCGCCCCCGACGGCAGCGCCGCGACCCTGCAGTCCGGAGGCTCCGACGCCTCGATCCAGCCCGACGTCCAGGGCATCTACGACCTGGGCCTGGTGGTCGTCGACGACGACGGTCGTCGCTCGGCCATGGACCTGGTCAGCGTGCACGCGACCAGCGGCAACCTGCCGCCCGAGGCCCTCATCAGCAGCGACGGTCCCTTCGGCATCGGCCTCGAGCTGAGCCTGGACGGCAGCGCCTCGACGGACCCCGAGGGCGACGCGCTCAGCTTCCACTGGAGCGTGCAGATCGCGCCCCAGACCAGCACCGCCGAGGTGCTCGGCTCCCCGGACTCTCCCCTCGCCGGCTTCACCCCCGATACGGCGGGCTTCTACGTGCTGGGCCTCGAGGTGGACGACGGGCTTCAGCGGAGCACGCGCGCCGACCTGGCCTTCAGCGCCACGCTCAACCCCAACGACCCGCCTGTGGCGGTCTGCCCCGGCCCCCTCGAGGGTGAGCTCGGCGAGGTCCTGAGCCTGGTCGGCTCGGCCTCCTTCGACCCCGACGGCGACCCCCTCTCCTACGGCTGGTCGCTGACCTCCCGCCCTGGCGGCAGCACCGCAGACATCGTCGATCCCGACCTCGAGGTCGCCAGCTTCACGCCCGACGTCGACGGCGTCTGGTACGTCGACCTCATCGTCACCGACGGCCAGGTGGACAGCGAGCCCTGCACGTTCACGATCAAGGGCGGCGAGGGCGGCGGCAACAACCCGCCGGTCGCCGACGCCGGCCCGGACCTGACCGTCGGCGTGGGCGAGGTGGCCGAGCTGGACGGGACCGGGTCCTACGATCCCGACGGCGACCCGCTCACCGCCAGCTGGCGCTTCACGCTGTTGCCGGGCGCCTCGGCGCTGGGCGACGCCGACATCAGCGACGCCGACCAGCTCTCGGCCCGCTTCGTGCCCGACGTCGAGGGCGAGTACCGACTCCAGATCCAGGTCTGCGACCCCGAGCCGCTCTGCGAGACGAACACCCAGGTCACCAAGGTGCTGAGCGCCGGCAACAACGCGCCGGTCTCGGACGCGGGCGTCGACCAGACGGTCACGCTCGGCGACGCGGTCGTCACGGACGGCTCGGGCTCCTACGACCCCGACGGCGACGCCATCACCTACCGCTGGGCCTTGGACAGCGTGCCTTCGGGCTCGACCCTCACGAACGCCTCGTGGAGCGACCGCTACACGGTCACGAGCAGCTTCACGCCCGACGTCGAGGGGGACTACAGCGTCAAGCTGGTCGTCGACGACGGCGCGCTCGACGACAAGGACTGGATGACCGTCACGGTCTCCACGGGCACCACCAACACCCCTCCGGTGGCCGACGCCGGCCCGGACGCCAGCGCGGCGCTGGGGGCGACGGTCACGATGGACGGCTCGGGCTCCTACGACCCCGACGGCGATCCCATCACCTACCGCTGGGCCTTCCAGAGCCTGCCCTCGGGCTCGGCCCTGAGCAGCGGTGACATCGTCGATCGCTACACCACCAGCGGCTCCTTCGACCCCGACGTGGTCGGCGACTACGAGCTCAAGCTGGTGGTCGACGACGGCACGGACAACGACAAGGACTACGCGATCATCACGGTGTCCAACACGAACACCGCGCCGATCGCGGACGCGGGCTCGGACGTGGACGGCGGCTGCGCGCTGGAGACCGTCAAGCTGGACGGCTCGGGCTCCTCGGACGCCGACGGCGACACCCTGACCTACCGCTGGAGGTTCGACTCGGTGCCTACGGGCTCGGCCCTGGTGAACTCGGACATCACCAACCGCTACGGCCGCAAGCCCAGCTTCACCCCCGACGTCTTCGGCACCTACACCCTGGACCTCAAGGTGGACGACGGCGTCGACAGCGACAGCGACACCGTGGACGTGGTCTTCGACAACGACGACGCCGTCCTGGTGATGCACATGGACGACGGCTCCGGCACCACGGTCGTGGACGACGGCCCCAACGGGCTGGACGGGACCGCGACCAACGGGGACTGGACGGGAGCCGTGCACTTCGGCGGGCTGGACTTCGACGGCAGCGAGCTGGTCACGGTCCCCGACGACGGCAGCCTGGACTTCACCGACGAGTTCAGCATCGAGCTCTGGGTGCAGGCCGCGGGCTCGGCCGCCTCCTACGAGGTGCTGGTCATGAAGCCCAGCGGCACCAGCTACGCCTACAGCTTCTGGCGCTATGGAGACGAGACCGTCGCCTTCTACGGGCTGAACTCTGCGGGCAGCTACAACTACGTCTGGGCCACCGGGGCCAGCATCGGTGACGGCGAGTGGCACCACTACGTCGTCAACGGCGACAGCTCGGTGGTGGACATCTGGGAGGACGGCGCGCTGCTGGGCTCGACCTCGGTGACCAGCGGACTGGCCAGCAGCACCGACGACCTGGAGCTCGGCGGCTGGTCGGCGTACTCCGGCTACTACCGCTTCAACGGGGTCATGGACGAGCTCATCCTGCGTGACGCCGTGCTCAGCAAGGCCGAGATCGCCGCGCGTTACGCGGACAGCGCGCAGTTCTGCACCGGCGACGAGGACACCACCGCCCCGACCGCCAGCATCAGCTCACCCGCCGACGGAAGCAGCTCGGACTGGCCCTACGTGGCCATCGAGGGCACCGCCGACGATGAGTCGGCCATCGTCAGCCTCAGCGTCAACGGGAACGAGGCCGCCGCCACCAGCGCCAACTACGGCACCTGGGTGGCCTACGTCGACCTGACCAGCGGCAGCAACACCCTGACCGTCTCGGTCGAGGACATCGCGGGCAACATCGACACCAACGCCGACAGCATCACCGTGACCTACAGCGGCGACTGCTACGGCGACCAGGACCTGGTGCTGACCTTCGACGAGGACCAGGGCGGGACCGCCTACGACGCCACGAGCAACGCCAACGACGGCTCCGAGAGCGGCACCGACCGCGTGATCGGCGCCTTCGGGAACGCGGCGGTCTTCGACGGCAGCGCCGACATCACCGTGCCCCACTCGGGCAAGTTCAGCTCGTCGGCCCGCTTCACGGCGGACTTCTGGTACCGCAGTGACAGCACGGCGGCCCAGGAGGTCATCTTCCACAAGGGCACCTTCAACTACGGCTGCGCGGGCCTGGGCGACGACCTGTACTGCGCAGTGATGGACACCGCGGGCGACACCCACACGGCGGTCGCCTACGGCGTCAACGACGGCGCCTGGCACCACGTCGCGGTGGTCTTCAACACGACCTACCTGCGGCTCTACGTGGACGGCGCGGTCCAGGACCGCGTCACCGTTGGCGTGGCCGCGGCCACCAACACCGACGACCTGTACTTCGGCGGCTACCAGGGGGTCTCGGGCTACGAGTGGACCGGCGACCTGGACCACTTCCGCTTCGACGACAAGGACGCTTGGACGGCGGCCGAGGTCTCCGCGGCCTACACCGCGGACGAACAGTGCCTCATCAGCGACAACCTGGCGGCCAGCGGCAGCGCCACGGCCAGCAGCCAGGCCAGCGCGAACTACGCAGCCGACAGCGTCATCGACGGTGACATGGCCGAGGACGACTACAGCGACGAGTCCTACTGGCTGATGACCGCCAGCGCCACGGGCTGGGTCGAGGTCGACCTGGGCGGCATGGTCGGGGTCACCCGCCTGCGCTGGGTCAACACCCACCACGGGCCTCGCTACACGGCGGGCGCGGAGGACTTCGAGATCTACGCCAGCACCACCGGCGCCTTCACCGGCGAGGAGGAGCTGGTGTCCTCGGGCACCGGCGACCTGGAGACCGACCTCCGGTACCACCAGATCGACCTCACCAGCCCGGTCCCCGCCACCTACCTGCGCTTCTACGTCGACAGCTACCACTCGCTGTACGGCGGCTTGAACGAGCTCGAGATCTACGGAGTCGAGTGATGCGAAGCCTCGCCAAGACCCTGGTGCTCAGCCTCGCGCTGGGCCTGTTCGCCTCGCCGGCCTGGGCCGACGAGGAGCTGACCCCCAGCAACTCGACCACGCCCGCCCTGGTCCGCGCCGCCGATGGCGGCGTCTACCACCCGCTGCCCGCCCAGGGGAAGCTGGAGTTCGAGGTCGTGGGTCCCGTGACGCTGAGCGTCGACCTGCGCCAGCGCCTGCCCTCGGCGGACGCCAAGAGCCACGCCGTCAAGGTGCAGGCCAAGGGCGACGGCATGCTCATCCTGACCGTCAAGGTCGGCGCGGCCGCGGACGCGGGCAGCATCCTGGACGCGGCGGGCGGCGTGCCGACCAAGGCCGACCGCGCCGAGATCACCGTGCCGCCGGGCGAGCACCTGTTCACGCTGGAGCCGGTGGACGCCGAGTACCCGCTGCTGGCCAAGGTCACGCTGCTGGGCGGTGAGCCGACAGCCGAGCCGGCCCTCGCCGATCTCCAGCCGGAGCCGAAGCCGAAGCCGAAGGCGGTCGAGCCCGAGGACGACTTCGCGCCCGAGGACGACTTCGAGTTCGACCTGGACGACGGGCCCGAGTCGGGACCGATCAGCATCACCGAGCCCGAGGACGAGCCCGAGGACACGGTCGAGGCCGTGAACGAGGTGGCCCAGGCCTACGTGCCGCAGCCCTACGAGCCGGCCTTCAGCGAGCCGTCGACCCGCTCGGAGCGCGAGGTGCGGGTCGGCCTGCGGCTCGGCCTGGGCGGCGCCAGCGCCGGCAACCAGAGCAGCCTGTACCTGGGCCTCGAGGGCCTGATGCCGCTGGGCGCCGTGAAGGGGCTCGACGCCAGCCTGCGCTTGGGTCGCTACGGCATCGGCCTGGAGTCACAGCTGGCGCTGCAGCCCGCTCTGGGCGGCTACCAGGGCGTCACCGAGGACATCGACTGGACCACGCGGGTCCGGGCGCTGGAGCTGGGCCCCCGGTACACGCTGACCGACAAGCTGCCCGCCGATGTGGGCGTCTACGGTCAGGCGGCCCTGGCCGGCTACTGGGCCACCCGCCTCGACGGAGACGACAAGGCCCGCGGCGTGTCCCTCGGGACCGCCTGGGCCCTGGGCCTGGATGTGCCCCTGGGCCCAGGCAGCCTGTCCCCCGAGCTGGCCCTGCACTCGGGCCGGCGCGGCTTCGGAAACACCGCCGCCGACGGGGAGGCCGCCCGAGAGAAGCTGGGCAGCTGGCACCTCGACGTCGCCTATCACTACGCCTTCTAGCGAGAGGAAGACATGCTCTTCACCCTCCTTGCCACCGGCTGCGGCGACCACGTGGTCGTCGAGGACTACCTGGCGCTCGTCGCGCTCTCTCCCAGCCACGGCGCCGCGAACATCTCGCAGGACACCAGCGTCCGGCTGACCTTCAACGACGCCCTCGATGAGTCCACGCTGGCCGGCTCGATCTGGCTCGAGGACAGCATCGGCACGGTGCTGCCCGCCTCGCCCACCTACGAGGCCGACACCTGGACCGTGGTCCTGGACCCCGACGGCGGCCTGGCGAGCAACAGCAGCTACGCCGTCCGCGTGACCACCGGGCTGACCGGGCTCGACTTCGGCGCGCTGCCGGCCGACCTGACCTCCAGCTTCGCCACCGTCGGACCCGCCGGCGGCGGCGGCAACGAGGCCCCCATCGCGCTCATCACCCAGCCGGACCAGCCCTGTGAGCCGGGGGTCCTGCTGGCCCTGTCCGGCGTGGAGTCCACGGACCCCGAGGGCGCCGCGCTCAGCTACAGCTGGCGCGTGGTGAACCCGCCGGACGCCGGCACCTTCAGCGACGCCGCTGCGTCCGAGACCGATCTCAGCGTCGCAGCCCCCGGACAGATCGTGGTGGGGCTGGTGGTCGACGACGGCGAGCGCCAGTCCAGCGAGGACTACCTCGAGCTGGCCTGCTTCGAGCCCGATCCCTAGCGAAGCGCTCAGTCCTTGTCGGGCAGCAGCTCGATGACGACCAGCAGCTGGTGCGTGTCCACCATCGCGTCCTGAGCGACGGCGAGCTCGACGACGCGGGCCCGCTGCTTCGCGCAGAGGCGCTCGATCTGGCCGACGCCCTCGACCTCGACCAGACACTGCCCGGCGTGAACGATCTGACCCACTCGGCAGGTCAACTCGACCTCGCCGGGGAATGTGGCGGAGACGCGGACCTGGTTGTGGCGGTCGGGGATCAGTGGAGCACCCTGGGTAGATAGGCGGGCAGTTCGAAGCGCCCACCGTCCTGGTCCCCGTCGTGGCAATCCTTGCAGATCGACTCGCCGGGCTTGCCCAGGATGGTGGCGGCCACGGGCTGGTCGATGTGGGCCTGACCCGGTCCGTGACAGGACTCGCAGCCGACATCCTTGAACACGCCGACCTGCTGGGGCGAGCTGGGCCCGCCCGGCTTGCCGGCGCCGGTGACGTGGCAGCTGAAGCAGTCGCTGTCCATGTGGCGGCGGGCCTCGACAAGCGTGGCGTAGGCCTTGGCGTGGTCGGTGCCCTGCCACTGCTCGAACTGCTCGAGGTGGCAGCCGCGGCACTGCTGCGTGCCCACCCAGGGGCCGGCGAGCTCGGCCGCCTCGAACTGCTCGGGGTCGAGCTGGCTCAGCCGATCCTTGGCCTGGTAGACCAGCAGGTCCAGCGCCTCATGCCCGGCGAAGCCGTCGTCGAGATCGACCAGGTGGTTGCTGAACGCGTTGTGCTGCGCGCCGTCGCTGGACGTGGCCAGGTCCAGCTCGGCCTGCAGGCGGTCGACCTCGGCCTGGTAGTACTCCGCGCGCTTGTCCAGACGCTCCCGGGTCTTGTCGTCCTCAGCCTCGTCCAGGTCCGCGCGCACGTCCGCGACCCGGCTCCGCATGCGCTCAAGCTGCGCCGCGAGCTCCTCGCCCGCCGAGCTGTCCTGCCACCCGCTGAGCCCCGGCTTGAGCCGCAGCTCGAGCACGCCGACCTTCTTGCCTCGGCTGCCGGCGCCCAGGCCGAAGCTGCCGTGGTCGTAGCCGCGGGGGTTCTTCCAGGTCTGGCGGTCGTGGCCGTTCACGATGAAGTCCAGGCCGTCGACGGCCTCGGCGATCTGACCGTCCGTGGCCACGCGGCTCTGGCTGAGCAGCACGACCACGTCGACCTGTCCGAGCTCCTGCACGCCCTGACGAGCGGCCTCGACCGCCGGCTGGGTCAGCGCGCAGCCCTCGGGCACCTCGTCCACCACGCCGATGAGCCCGATCCGGTGTCCCCCGACCTCGACGGTGCGCGTCAGCGGCCAGCCCTGTCCGGAGCAGCTGAGGTTGCCCGCGAGCACCGGCAGGTCCGCGGTGGCCTGACGGTAGAAGTCGACACCCAGGGCGAGGTCGGCCGGACCGGGGGTCAGCGCGTCCACGCCGCTGAGCCGGTAGGCGTCCAGGATGAGCTGGGCCTTGAGCCGCCGCTCGGGCAGCTCTCCCTCGCGCACGTTGGCGTTCTTCCAGATCAGCGAGCCGGCGTCCACGACGACCACCGGGCCCTGGTCGCGCTCTCTATCGATCAGCTCCCCTCGCCTGGACAGACCGCCCAGAGGTCGCTTGGGTCAGCCACAGGGCTCGATCTCGCCGTCCACGTTGTTCGTATAGATCAGCGTGATCGCGTCCACCGGGGGCTGCGGTGTCTCCGCCGTGGTGCCCGTGCAGCCCAGGCTCAGCCAGGTCAGGATCACTCGGCCCCCTCGTCGATGAGTTCGCGACGCTCGGCCTTCTCGGCCTCGTTCTTCTTCTTGCGGCGCTGCTCGCGGACGGCGTCCTCGAGCACGCTCAGCAGGCTCCAGTCCACGATGACCACCTGCTCGCTGCCCTCGACCGCGGCGTAGAGCCGGCGGAGCTCGCGGTCCTCGAGGCCCAGCTCCGGGGGCGCCTCGTCACCCAACAGCAGCGTCACGCTGAGGCCCTGGTCGTCGGCGGCGCGCACCCGGGCCGAGGGGGTGTCCAGGCCGTAGCGGGCCAGCGGGCCGTCCACGAACTCGTCCGCTTGGGCCGAGGCCACGCGGCTGGCCACGCGCTTGGGCGTCGAGCCGGGCACGGGGGTGCCGTCGAACCACATCCAGCGGTCG
>CALGIB010000055.1 GCA_937915955.1 uncultured Pseudomonadota bacterium | reverse complement strand
CGAGGAGCAGTGGAACCGGGCGGTCGAGGCCATGCTCGCGATGGAGGAGCACCTGGATCGCGTCGAGTCCGAGGGCGTGAGCCAGGCCGAGCTGGACCAGGCGCGAAACCACATGCTGCTGGAGCACGGGCGGGCCCTGGAGACCACCCAGCAGGCGGCGACGCTGCTGACCGGCCTCCTGCTACGAGGCCGCGAGCTGAGCGACGTCACCAACGATCTCAGGCACCTGATGGAGCTGACGCCAGCAGACTTGAGCCTGGCGGCGCGCAAGTACCTGGTCCCGGAGCATCGCGTCTGGGTGCTGACTGGGGACCGCATGGACCTGGAGCTCCAGCTCGAGGAGGCCCACCGTGTGCCCGACCGGATCCTCAGCGCGGAGGGGCTCTCCTCGGAGCCCTAGTGAGCTCCCGCTCAGCGGAGGTCGCCTGCCAGCAGGAAGCCCGACGTGTTCAGGAACACCTCGCTCGCCTCGGCCGTCAGGGCGTCGCCCTCGTTCAAGAAGACGCTCAGCGTGCTCCCGCCCCAGGTGCACAGGTCGGCGTCGCCGTCGTCGTCGATGTCCAGCCCGAAGGCCTGCACCGCGCCGGGCGTGGTGGTCGCGAACAGCGGCGCGGTCTCGTCGACCAGGCCCTCGGACACACGCCAGACGCGGATGTCGGAGCCGGCCAGCTGGACCAGGTCGTCCGTGCCGTCCCCGTCGAAGTCCCCCGAGGCCCAGTCCCCCGAGCCGCCAAGGCCGGTGCCGGCCGAGATCTTGCCGTCCTCGACGTCGAACTGGCCGATGACGTTGGGGTAGACGATGACCTTGTCGTTGCTCGTGTTGAACAGGAGGATGTCGTCGGCGCCGTCCCCGTTGAAGTCCCCCGCGACGGCGGGGCGCCGCGTCCCGGCCCCAGAGAGGGGATCGAACTGGTGCTCCTCGCTGAAGGTCACCGAGCCCTCGTTCATCCAGATGCGCACCTTGTTGCTGCCGCTGGGCATCTGCCAGAAGTCGTCCAGGCCGTCCCCGTCGAAGTCCGCGAGCGCGGTCCAGTCCTGGGACTTGCCGATGGTGATCTCCTGGTTGGGGCTCTCGGGCAGGGTCTGGCCGCTGTTCAGGTAGACCTTGAGGTTCGCGCTGGCCGTGAACAGCCCCAGGTCCTGGCCCGCCGCGGTGGGGACCTCGCCGGTGTCGTCCTGGGTCTGGCTGTCGTCGGGGGCGACGACGCTGTCGTCCTTGGCGGGGCCGTCGCCCTCGCCGGTGCAAGCGAGCAGCGCGATCAACAGGTGCATTTTGCTGTTCCTCCGCCGGGGAGGATAGCTGCCCTGGCAGGAGCTGCCATGATTCCCCGACCCCTCGAAGCCGACATCGACGCCATCGAGCAGGCGCTGGACGCCGCCGACCACGCCACCCGCCTGAGCTGGATGCGCAGCCTGGGCAAGAAGGACATGGACGCGCTCTACGAGGCAGCGTCGGGACGCGACGTCGGCCCCGAGTTCTTCCTCTGCGACGCAGGCGAGTCCCAGATCTGGACCGGCCGAAACAGCCTGCCGGCCTTCAACGACTTCGCCAAGGCCTTCGCACCCCACAGCGAGCGCATCCAGGGCTACAACGTCAACACGGGCCTGGCGGCCTGGTTCGGCGGCCCCGGGCACTTCCTCGTCCGCGTCTGTGGCGACGAGCACGGCGAGCAGGTGATCTTCGATTACCTCTGGGAGGCCGACAGCGCGCCCTCGCAGTTCCCTCCGCTGGCCTCGAACGCCAAGGGCACCTACAGCCTCGTGTACGGCAACATGAAGGACGTCGTGAGGCGGGTCAGCAAGGACCTGATCATCTCCAAAGCCTACCGCAAGGGCAAGCCCGAGGGCGCCTTCTTCTGCCTGTGCCGACCGGAATAACCGCTACAATCTCAGGGTCTTGACGCCATGATTCTCGCCCTCTTGCCCCTGGCCTCGGCCCACCCGTTCAGCAGCAACGAGTACAGCTACCGGACCGCGGTGAAGGTCAGCGACCAAGGCGCGGTCCTGCTGGTGGTGCTGGAGCAGCCCATCCAGACCGTGATGGCGGAGCTGGATCTGGAGAGCGTCGAGGGCGGCAAGGCGGCCCAGCGCCGCAAGATCGAGCGCTACAACGAGCAGGTCTGGGCCCAGATGGGCGAGAGCCTGACGGTCACCCTGGACGGCCAGGAGCTGACCGGCACCTGGCGGGCCATCGAGCACGAGATGAACGGCAAGGCCGCCGAGGGCTTCTTCGTCTACATGGTCGGCTTCGACAGCAAGGAGCTGCGGAGCCTGCCCGCCGCCGGCTTCGAGCTGATCATCGACAACGCCGGGCTGCAGGACGCCGAGATGGTCTACAGCGGCGGGGCCTCGGCGGTCGAGCCGTGGACCATCCTGGACTCGACGGCGGACTCGATGCTCGGCACCGACGCCGGCCTGGCCCTGGACCAGCCGGGCCGCTGGACGCGCGACGGGACCCTGCGCCACTTCGTGGTCCACGCAAAGCGCGACTGAGCGATGTCCCTGGATCCACTCTTCCGGGCCATGAAGGCCCAGACGCCTACGCGCGCCTGGGACGCCGGCATCCGCCTGTTCCGGGCCGACGTCGTGACGCTGCTGGAGCGCGACGACGAGGAGATCCGCCTGAACGTGCGCGTGGGCGGCCGCACCATGCCGCACGAGGTGCACCTCTGGCCCGAGGACGAGGAGTGGTCCTGCGACTGCGGCCACGAGGAGGGCTGCGCCCACGCGAGCGCGGCGATGCTGGCGCTGCGCCAGGGTGACCTGAAGGGCGAGGCGCCCCGGGACCTCAAGGCGGGCGCGCTGCGCTACCGCCTGGAGCCCGGTGAGGACGGGCTGGTCGTGAAGCGGGAGGTGCTGCGCGGCCAGGCCATCGAGCCGCTGACCGGGAGCATCCGAGGGGTCCAGGGGCTGGCGATGACCGAGGCCGATCTGGTAGCCGACCAGGTCCTCCGCATGGGGACCGCCAACATCCCGGTCGTGGGCTGGCACCGCTTGGTGAGGGCGTGGGCGGACTCCGACTCGAGGCTGTCCTGGAAGGGCCAGCCGGTGAGCGCCAGCGCCGAGCTGATCACGCCGGTCGCGGTGGTCCACGACGAGGGCCCAGGCTTCAAGCTGAGCTTGCACCGAAACGGCCGGATCGACGAGAGCCTGCCCGGCAGCCTGGTGCGCTGCGGGGACACGCTGCACCCCGCGGGCGCAGGCGGCCTGGCCCAGCACGACCGCCACGCGCTGGCTCAGGGGGTGCTCTACAGCCCCGACCAGGTCGCCGATCTGGTCGGCACGGTGCTGCCGCGCCTGCGCCAGCAGATCCCTGTGCGAGTGAAGACCCAGCGGCTGCCCGAGGGAGAGGCCCAGAAGCCCAGCCTGCAGCTCTCGCTGAAGCCCTCGGGCCGCCAGGTCAGCGTGCGCCTGGACCTGGTCTACGGCGACCCGCCCACCGCGCGGGTCGAGAACGGACGCCTCTTCCTGACCGGGAAGACCGTGCCCATTCGCGACCTGGCGCTGGAGCGTCGGCTGGCCCGAGAGGCGGAGGACCTGCGCCTGCCCATCGGCCGGCCCCTGCTCTGGGACGAGGCGACCACGCTGGACTTCGCGCGCACGCGCCTGCCCAGCTTCCAGGGACGGCAGGTGGGCGAGACCCGGCGCTGGAACGTCCGGCGCGAGGCCGCCCACATCGAGCTGCGCGGGGACCGCTTGCACAGCGACGTCGACCTGGGACGACTGTCGCAAGCCTGGGTGGACGGTGAGTCGCTGGTGCCGCTGGTGGACGGCTCGGGCTTCGCGCCGCTGCCGGTGGACTTCATGGAGGCCCACGGTCACCTCATCGCGGATCTGGTCGCCGCGAGGCAGAGCGACGGCTCCACGCCCACCCACGCCCTGCCCGCGCTGGCCGAGCTGGCGGCGGCCCTGGACGCCCCCATCCCCGCTCGACTGGACGGCCTGCGTCCCCTGCTCGGGGACTACGAGGGGCTGCCCGAGGTGCCCCTGCCCGACCGGCTCGTGGC
>CALGIB010000054.1 GCA_937915955.1 uncultured Pseudomonadota bacterium | reverse complement strand
ACCTGGACATGTTCGTGAGTACCGAGAAGAAGATCTCCAAGTACGCGCAGAAGATCCGCAACAAGGACACGCCGGTCGAGGAGCGCGGGCAGATCGCCGAGTGGCTGGCGGACAACGGCAGCCCGGACGCCATCGTCGCGCTGCTGGGGCGCTTCGAGATGACCTACGAGCACTCGATGAAGGACGCCCAGGAGAAGGCCTTCGTCACCGATCTGGTCCTGGAGCTGGGGGAGGCGTCCATCGGCCCCCTCGAGGTCTTCCTCCGACGCAGCCAGACCTTCGCCCGCCCGATCGACTGCTACGAGCAGCTGGCCGGCACCGAGCAGGCCAAGGCGCTGATCCTCGAGCTGCTGGACATCGAGTACAAGAAGAGCGGTCTCAAGCCGGCCAAGAAGCGGCACCTGCTCGTGAAGCTGGGCGACTACAGCGGGCCGGACGTCGCCATCAGCGCCCTCCGCTTCCTCGACGACTTCGACGAGGGCTGCCGCTACGCCGCGGTCGAGGTCCTGGGTGCGCAGGAGGAGACCCCTGAGATCCGGGAGACCCTGCTGACGCTGCTGGCCTCGAGCACCGAGGACTCGGGCCGGGTGAAGCACCGCGTGGGTGACCTCGCCGCGGCGCGCGCCTGGGCCCTGGGCCCCCACGAGAGCGCCATCGCGGCCTCGCCACCCGAGAACTTCAAGGTCAGCGGCGGCAAGCTGATCAGCGGCTGATCAGGCGCTCAGCGTCCACCGGGCCATGGCGGTCCCGAGCCGGGCGGCCTCTCGCCAGGAGCCGCTGGCCAGAGCGTCGCCAGCCAGCCGACGGAGCGCCTGGGGCCTCAAGTAGAAGCTCCGCCAGGCCAGCTTCATCAGCGCGTCCAGCTCCTCCGCCGGCAGGTCGGTGACCGTGGCCCGGGCCAGATCGCCGTCCAGCGGGTTGCGCACGTCCGCGGTGGCCCCGTGCTGCTCGAACAGCGGGGTGCCGGGCAGCGCGACCAGCGAGCTGAACTGCACATAGTCGGCGCCGAGCTCGTCCCTCACGAAGGCCACGCTCTGCCGCACCTCGTCGGCGCCCTCGCCGGGGGCTCCAAGGATCACGTAGGCCAGGCTCCGGAGCCCCGCGGCGCGTGTGTCGGCGAAGGCCCGCCGCGCCCGCTCCAACGAGACGTCCTTTCGCAGCAGCTCCAGCGTGGCTGCGTTGCCGGACTCGACGCCGTAGGCGACCACCCGGCAGCCGGCTCGCCGCATCAGCTGGAGCAGCTCCAGGTCGACGCCGTCCACCCGACCCTCGCACTTCCACTCCAGCGGGAGCCGCCGCTCGATCAGGGCCTCGCAGATGGCGACGACCCGCTTGCGGTGCAGCGTGAAGTTGTCGTCGTAGAGGTTCACGAAGCGCACCCCGTCGTCGACCAGCTGCTGCATCTCGTCGACGACGTCCTCGGCGCAGCGGGCTCGCCACGTGCTGCCGCTCACCGACTTGTCGCAGAAGCTGCAGCGGAAGGGGCAGCCGCGAGAGGTCAGCATCGTCGCGAAGCCGGGCCGCGTGGCCATCAGGTAGCGGTAGCAGCCCGTCGGCAGCAGGTCCCGCGCCGGCCGGGCGATGGCCTCGATGGGGCGGCCGGGCTGGTGGGCGACGAAGGGCTGACCCCGCGCCAGGACCCCGGCGGGCGGCGGGCCCGCGCAGCCGCCGGCCACCCAGTCCAGGTAGGGACCGATGGTCTCCTCGGCCTCGCCCGCGACGGCGTGATCCAGCTCGGGGCAGTCCTCGAGCACCTGGTGGCCGAGCGCGGTGGCGTGGGGGCCGCCCAGGACCACCGTCTGCGCGTAGCGCCGGGCGACGACGACGGCTCGGTAGGCGGTGTCGGCCACCGGCGTCATCGTGCCAAGGCCCAGGACCTCCGGCCGGCGTCGGTCCAACTCCTGCTCGAAGCGCTCCCAGCCCCAGCCCAGGGCGTAGGCGTCCAGGATCTCGACGGGCCGACCCTGACGGCGCAGCTCTCCGGCCAGGTAGGCCAGGCCGAGGGGCGGGACCGACAGACCCGCGTCACGGGCGTCGCGCCTGGGGGGCCGGACGAGGAGCATCACGAGCAGCTTAGGTCAGCAGGCCCGCGATGGTGCCCTCACCAGGTGAGCTTCGTCAGCTCCTCGCGCACCCGGGGCGCGTAGGTGTCGTCGTCGCAGCGGTCGAGGAAGAGCTGGTAGTGCACGACGGCGAGCCGGGGGTCGTCCAGGTGCTTCTGGTAGACCTCGCCGAGCACCCGCAGGGCCATGCAGTCGTTGGGGCAGTAGGCCAGGGTGGTGCGGAGGTCCCGCTCGGCCAGCTTGTAGTCGCCGCTGCGGCCGTGCAGCAAGCCCAGGTTGTTGTGGGCGCGGCAGTAGCTGGGGCTGATCTCGAGGGCCCCCAGCCAGGCGGCCTCGGCCTCGGCCCGGTTGCCGAGCTCAGCCTGTTCCCGGCCCAGGTTCGTGCGCGCGTCCAGGTTCCCCGGCCCCAGCTCGATGCTCCGCCGGAAGGCGTCGCGGGCGAGGCCGTGCTCCTCGGCCAGGTGCAGGGCGTCGCCGTAGCCGTAGAGCGCCTCGCCCGAGGCCGGGTTCTTCGCGGCCGCGTCGCCCCAGAGGCTGACCTCGTCGCTCCACACCTGGTTGCGGCGGAAGGTCAGCAGAGCGAGCAGCAGGGACAGCGCGAGGCCTCCGATCAGGCCCTTGCGCCCCAGGCTCACGAGCCCGACGCCGGCCAGCATCGCGGGGCCAATCAGGCTGATGTGTACCCGGTGCTCTGCCATCGTCTCCTTGAGCGGCTCGATGCTGCTGCTGGGCAGGAGCACCAGGGCGTAGAGTAGCCAGGCCAGCGCCACCAGCGGGCGACGCCGCATGCCCCAGAGCGCGGCTCCGGTCAGCCCGACCAGCCCCAGCAGGGCGGCGACCGAGCGCAGCGACGGGCCGGTCTCGGGGTGGTCGTGGAACACCGACTGGCCGAGGGGGACCACGATGAGCTGCAGGTAGCGCCACCACACCTCGGCCTCGGTCCAGATCTGCACGCCAATGCGGTCCCGCAGCGGCTCCGCGGCCGACAGCAGGCTGCCGTAGAGGTGCCAGCGCCAGCCGAAGAAGAGCAGCACGCCGAGCAGGCCGGGCAAGTGCTCCCTCCAGGCCAGCTCCCGCCAGCGCCCCTCGCGGTAGGCGCAGAGCTCGATGAGCACGAAGGCCACGGGCATCGTGACGGCCACCTCCTTGGTGAAGGCCCCCACGAGCACGGCCGCCCAGGCCATCAGGTAGTGCTGCAGACCACCCACCGAGCGCCACCGCGAAAAGGCCACGCAGCCGCCCAGGTAGGCGGTCGCCACCAGCTGCTCGCTGCGCCCGGTCACGTAGGTGACGGACTCGGTCTGCAGCGGGTGCAGGGCCCAGATCGCGGCGGCGACGAGGCCGATGAGCAGGGGCCTCTCGAGCCTCCGGGCCGCGGCCAGCTCGGCCACCAGCAGCATCGCCAGGCCCGCGTTCACCGCGTGGATCAGGGCGTCGACGAGGTGGTAGAGGAAGGGCTCGCGCTCGGCGAAGTGGTAGTTCAGCGCGTAGGTCGAGATCGTGACGGGGCGGGACCCGTTGTAGTCCAGCATGATCCGCCACTCGTCCAGCACCCGGATGGTCCGGTTGCCGATGACCTCGGCCTTGTCGTCGTAGGTGAAGGCGCCGTCGAGCCCGTTGGACCAGGCCAGGGCGACGAGGACGCACAGCAGGCCCCAGGCCAGCCACCTCGCGAGCTCGTTCTGCTTCACCGCGCCTCGCTCATCACCGCATCGTAGAGCGCGGCGTGTTGCTCGGCGACCCGCGTGAAGGACAGGTGCTGCTCGACATAGCGCCGCCCCCGGCGCACCATCGCGCTGGCGGCCACCTCGTCGTCCAGCAGCGTGCGGATGCGAGCGCGCAGGCCCTCGACGTCGGCGTGCCGGACCAGCAGGCCCGCCCCCGCCTGCGCGATGAGCTCACCGCAGCCGCAGTCCCCGCCGACCACCGCGGGCGTGCCGCACAT
>CALGIB010000053.1 GCA_937915955.1 uncultured Pseudomonadota bacterium | reverse complement strand
GTGCTGGACGCCGCCGACAGGCTGCTCAGCTGGGAGCGCTGAGTGGACCCCTACAAGGTCCTCGAGGTCCCGGACGGCGCGTCGCACGAGGAGATCCGAGCGGCCTTCAAGGCCGCCGCCAGGCGCTGGCACCCGGATCGCAACAGGGTCCCCGAGGCCGCCGCCCGCTTCAAGGAGGCCGTCGCGGCCTGGGAGATCCTGGGCGAGGAGCGCTCCCGACGCAGCTACGACCGCTACCGAGCGGCTCCGAAGCCCGCCGATCACCAGCCGCCCCCGGGCGACCCGCTGCCGGGAGAGGACGTCCGGGTCGACCTGACGGTGGACCTGGCGACGGCCCTGTCCGGCGGTGAGGCCCGGGTCGAGTACCTGCGCCAGGCCCCCTGCCCAGCCTGCGAGGGCCAGATCGGCGAGCACCTGCGCTGTCCCGGCTGTGCTGGGAGCGGCTTCCAGGAGGTCCTGCACTTCATCTTCCGCAGCACGATCCGCTGCGAGGTCTGCGGCGGCAGCGGGGCCATCCCCAACGAGCCATGTGGGCGCTGCGAGGACAGCGGTCGCATCGAAGAGGCCGTGCTGCGCAAGGTGCAGGTGGCCCAGGCCTCGACCGAGGGCAGCGAGATCCTCGTGAAGGGGGCCGGACAGGGGGGGCTCCGCGGCGCCCCCTGCGGCGATCTGCGGATCCTGCTCCACGTGCGCGGCGACGAACGGATCCGGATCGAGGGCCGCGATCTGGTGATGGGGCTCCCCCTGACCCTCGGCGAGACCCTGGTGGGCGCTCGGGTCGTCGTGGAGACGCCCTTTGGGAGGCTGCGCGTCCGGGTGCCCGCCGGACGTCCCGGGGGCTCAAGGCTCCGCGTCCCCCGCAAGGGGCTCCCGGGAGACCCGCCAGGCGACCTCTACCTCGAACTGGCCTTGGTCCCCCCGCCTGTCGCGGAGGACCTGGGCGATCTGGCCGCGGCGTTGGACGCGCTCTACCCGGAACACCCGCGAACAAAGGCGGGATTCGAGCCCTCGACGGGTTGACAGGGCTCCCCACGAGGGCCTAAGAGAGCCCGCTTCAACGCGGAGAACCGATTCATGAGCTCCCTTCTCTTCGCCCTCGTGGCCTGCGGCGACAAGGACAACACCGGAAACACCGACGACAGCTCGGCGGTGGATGTCTTCGCCGAGCTGATCTACGTCTCCAGCGAGCCCACGGCCGAGAGCGGCGTGGCGCTGGGCGACTGCTACGGCTTTGACGGCACCTGGGAGAGCCAGACGCCCGACAGCGCCTGCGCCGTCGACGTCGAGTTCAGCGGCGAGGTCGTGGACTTCGAGTCCGACAAGCCGGTTCCGGACGCCACGCTCGAGTTCTACTACTCCGACCTGTTCGAGGACGGAGAGGACGACTTCAGCACCACCTCAGACGCCAGCGGCCTGCTCGATGGCACGCTCAAGACCTGCACGCCCACGACCTACCGGGTGTACACAGACCCCGCGCTCGAGGACACCAAGGTCACGATTCAGGCGCACGAGGTCTGGGCCTACAGCACCGAGCCTCTGGACGTCGAGTTCAACTCGGTCAGCACCACCACCTACAGCATCATCCCCTCGCTGCTGGGCATCTCGGTGGACCCGGCGGCGGGCATCATCGCCGGCACGGCCTACGGCTGCGGCGGCGACGGTGACCCCGTCGAGTTCTCCCAGGTCATCGTCCGTCCGGCCGCTGGCGGCGACTACTACCCCAGCCAGGAGGTCCGCTACTTCCGCGACGAGTTCCCCAACCGGGACCAGGAGTGGACGTCCGAGGACGGGCTCTGGGTCGCGGTCAACATCCCCCCCGGTCGCGTGACGGTCGAGATGTGGATCTGGAACGGCAGTGAGCACGTCCTGGCGGGTACGACCGACCTGGACGTCATCGCCGACAGCATCAACATCGCCAACATCTTCACTGGCTACGAGGGGGGCGTCGTGTACCCCGAGTCCTGCCTGAGCTGCGAGTAGTCCATGCTGGCGCTGATGCTGCTGAACCTGGGCGGAGACGCCCAGGCCGTCGAGTTCGAGCAAGGTGATCACAAGCTCACCCTCGAAGGCTACTACCGGGTCCGGGGCCACCACTTCAATGGCCTCTACACCCCAGATGACGACCTGACCGACGGCGTGGACGGCCCCTGGCCCGACGAGCCCGGCACCGGCCGCTACATGCAGCAGCGCCTGCGGCTCCAGCCCGGCCTGAGCTTCGGCAACGGCCGCGCCGAGTTCTTCATGATGGCGGATGCCCTGGAGAACACCGTCTTCGGCGACAACGAGCAGCTGGCCAGCACCTCGCTCTTCGCCGCGGATCCCTCCGGAACTGACATCGACGGCCAGCCGGGCAGCAACTTCCAGGTCAAGCGCGCCTGGGCCAAGTTCCAGACCCCACTGGGCGTGATCACCGTCGGTCGTCAGCCCTCGAACTGGGGCCTGGGGCTGCTCGCCAACGACGGCGACGGCTTCGACGACAACTTCGGCGAGAACTACTACGGCAACAGCTTCGACCGCTTCGTCTTCGCGACCAAGCCGCTGGCCATCAGCGAGGCGCTGACGGGAATGGGCAACGGGGACCTGCCCCTGTTCTTCGCGGTCGGCTTCGACCGCCTCGTCGAGGATCCGCTCACCCAGTACTACGCCTACGAGTGCGACCCCGACGACCCCGACGACGACCCGCACTGCGCCGAGTCGGACGACCACGGCCGCACCGAGGACCGCGACACCACGGCGCGCACCGACAACTGGTGGACGGAGCACGACGACGACGTCTGGGAGATGATCTACGTGGTCATCTACAAGGGCGAGGACGTGGAGGTCCGGGGCAGCCCGACCGACCT
>CALGIB010000052.1 GCA_937915955.1 uncultured Pseudomonadota bacterium | reverse complement strand
CCACATCCTCACGATCGAAGACCCGATTGAGTTCTCGTTCAAGGACCAGCGCAGCGTCATCAACCAGCGCGAGATCGGAGCGGACAGCGCCGACTTCAAGAGCGCGCTGCGAGCCGCGCTGCGCCAGGATCCGGACGTCATCCTCATCGGTGAGCTCCGCGACCAGGAGACGATGGAGATCGCGCTGACGGCCGCCGAGACCGGTCACCTCGTCCTGGGCACCCTGCACACCATCAACGCGCCCGAGGCCATCCAGCGCATCGTGGGTTTCTTCGAGCCCCACCATCAGGAGCAGATCCGCCACACCCTGGCTGGGGTGCTCGTCTCGATCATCAGCCAACGCCTCGTGCCGCGGAAGGGCGGTGGGCGCGTCGCCGCGATCGAGATCATGCGGAACGTGGGCGCCATCGGCGAGTGCATCGAGGACCCGACACGGGTCAAGGAGATCCCGGACCTCCTGACCCGGGGCACGCCGCAGTACGGCACCCAGTCCTTCGACCAGAGCTTGTTCTGGTCCTACCAGGACGGCGAGCTCGAGATGGAGGAGCTGCTCCGCTACGCGAGCAACCCCGATGACCTCCAGCTCAGGCTCTCGGGCATCGCCTCGGAGGACTGGGTACGCCCCACCTTCGACTGAGGGACGGGTCCCACCAGCGTGGTTAGAGACGGTGACCCCGAGACCGAGGTCCACCGTGAAGACCGCCGATATCCGCAGCCGCTTCCTCGAGTTCTTCGAAGCCCGGGACCACCTGCGCATCCCGAGCTCGTCGCTCATCCCCGAGCGGGACCCGACGCTGTACTTCGTGAACGCCGGCATGGTGCAGTTCAAGGAGGTCTTCACCGGCGACCAGGAGCGGCAGGCTCCCCGGGCGACCACGGTGCAGAAGTGCCTGCGCGTCAGCGGAAAGCACAACGATCTCGAGAACGTGGGACGCACACCGCGTCACCACACCTTCTTCGAGATGCTCGGCAACTTCTCCTTTGGCGACTACTTCAAGGAAGAGGCCATCCCGATGGCCTGGGACCTGCTGACCCTGCCCGAGGACAAGGGCGGGTTCGCCCTGGACCCCGGGCGCCTCTGGGTGACCATCTTCACCGACGACGACGAGGCGGCGGAGATCTGGACCAGGAAGGTTGGCTTCCCCGCCGAGCGACTCCAGCGCCTGGGCGCCAAGGACAACTTCTGGTCGATGGGCGACACGGGCCCCTGCGGCCCCTGCTCGGAGATCCACTACGACCACGGCGCCCACTTGGATCCCAAGGGCGGCGGCCCCGCGACGGAGTCCGACCGCTACGTGGAGATCTGGAACAACGTCTTCATGCAGTTCGACCAGTCCGCCGACGGCAGCCGGGCCGCTCTGCCTCGCCCCTCGATCGACACGGGCATGGGGCTCGAGCGCCTGGCGGCCATCAAGCAGGGCGTCTACTGGAACTACGACACCGACGTGTTCCGGGACATCATCGGCGCAGCCGAGAGGGTCTCGGGAAAGCGCTACGGTCAGGGCGGCGAGGACGACGTGGCCATGCGGGTGATCGCGGACCACGCCCGCGCCACCGCCTTCCTGGTGGCGGACGGGATCATGCCGGCCAACGGCGAGCGGGAGTACGTCCTCCGCCGCATCATGCGCCGGGCCATCCGATTCGGCGTGAAGCTGGGCATCCGGGGGCCCTTCCTGTACCAGGCGGCCGACACCGTCATCGCGGGCATGGGCGAGGCCTACCCGGAGCTGCAGGAGCGGCGCGACTTCATCCTCGAGGTCACCAGGAGCGAGGAGGAGCGCTTCGCCCAGACGCTCGAGCGCGGCCTGGGCCTGATCGAGAAGGAGCTCGGTGGCCTGGAGGCGGGCCGACCGCTGGACGGAGACGTCGTGTTCAAGCTCTTCGACACCTTCGGCTTCCCGCCGGACCTGACCCAGCTGATCGCGTCCGAGCGCGGGGTCGGCATCGACGAGCAGGGCTACGAGGCCGCGATGCAGCACCAGAAGGAGCTCGGCCGCGGCGCCTGGAAGGGCTCCGGTGAGGCGAGCATCAGCGAGATCCAGAGCCAGCTCGCGATCGAGATCGGCGCGACCCTGTTCAGCGGCTACGACCGCGACCAGGACCAGGGCACGGTGCTGGCCATCGTCCAGGACGGCCAGCGACTGCAGCGCATCGAGCAAGGCCAGGCCGAGCTAGTGCTGGACCAGAGCCCCTTCTACGCCGAGAGCGGCGGCCAGGTCGGTGACCGCGGCCACGTCCGCACGCCCGGCGGCTGCTTCCTCGTCCACGACGTGAAGAAGGCCCCAGGCGGCCTGTTCCTGCATCAAGGCGAGCTGCTCGAGGGCAGCCTCTCCGAGGGCGAGACCGTCGAGCTGTCGGTGGACGGCAGCTCGCGCGACCGCACGCGCCTCAACCACAGCGCCACCCACCTGATGCACGCGGTGCTCAAGGACGTGCTCGGCGACCACGTGCAGCAGAAGGGCTCGCTTGTGGACGCTGAGCGCCTGCGCTTCGACTTCAGCCACCACAAGGCCGTCACGCCCGAGGAGCTGGTGCGCATAGAGGACAGGGTCTACGAGCGGGTCCTGGCCAACGCCAGCATCGACACCGAGCTCATGGACATCGACGCTGCCCGCGAGAGCGGCGCGGTGGCCTTGTTTGGCGAGAAGTACGGCGACGAGGTCCGCGTGGTCCGAATGGCCGGCTTCAGCGTCGAGCTCTGCGGCGGCACCCACGCCGGCCGCACCGGCGACATCGGGCTCTTCCGCATCGTCTCGGAGTCCGGCGTCGCCGCCGGCGTGCGTCGAATCGAGGCCGTCACGGGGCCCGGGGCGCTGGAGCTGGTTCGCGCCCGGGACGCCTCGGGCGCGCTCGCGGCCAGCAAGCTCCGGTCCAGCCTGGAGGGGCTGCCCGAGGCCATCGAGCGCGTGCTCGCCGACCGCAAGCGACTGGAGAAGGAGCTCGACGGCCTGCGCCGGGAGTTGGCCCGCGCCTCCGCCGGCGACCTGGCGGACGAGGCCCGGGAGATCGGCGGCATCCAGGTCCTGGCGGCCCAGATCCCCGGGGACGCCAGCGTCCTCCGCGACGAGGCCGACCGCCTGCGCGACCAGCTCGGCAGCGCCCTGGTCGTGCTCGGCTCGGTGGACGGCGACAAGGTCCTGTTGATCGCCGCGGTGACCAAGGACATCGCGGGCAAGCGGCTGCACGCCGGCAAGATCGTCGGGCGCGTTGCCAAGCTCGTGGGGGGCGGCGGCGGCGGCCGTCCGGACATGGCCCAGGCGGGCGGAAAGGACGGAGCAGCCCTGCCCGGGGCGCTGGAGCAGGTGTACGCCTTCGTCAAGGCTGACCTGGGTCTGTGAAGCCCAGGTGACGGCCAGGTGCGTAGCGGGCTACTCGATCCAACAGCTCCGGACGTGATCCCGGGCACTTGAGCTTCGGCGTGTTTCTTGCAGAGGTCTCCTGCATGCAGCCCCAGCCCCACCACCCCACCGACTGTCGCTTTGGCGTCATCCTGAACGCAAACGCGGGACGTGTGACCCGGGCACTGGCGCGACGGGTGCGGCGCACCGTGGGCGCGGACCGGGTCTTCGTGACCACTTCGCACGAGCACGCCACCGAGGCGCTCCAGACCTGCATCGCCCGGGGCTACAAGACCGTCTTCGCGGGCGGCGGCGACGGCACCATCGTCGACACCATCAACAGCCTGGAGAAGCTCCGCGCGGACACCACCGAGGCGCTCCCCGCGGTCGGCGTCCTGCGCCTCGGCACCGGGAATGCGCTGGCCCACTGGCTGGGCGCGGGCTGGCCGGTGCGGGACCTGCGCCGCTTCCACAGCGGCGCGCTGCACAGCCGCATGCAGATCCGCATGGTCGAGTCCGAGGGCACCCTGTTCCCCTTCGGCGGCCTCGGCCACGACGGCGCGGTCCTCAACGACTACTACGAGCTCAAGAAGAAGTACGAGGGCACTCCCCTGGCCGGCCTGATGAGCGGGTTGACCGGCTACTTCATCGCGGGCCTCGGCGTCACCGTTCCCCGCTTCCTGCGGCGCGACAACACGGACATCCGGGTGGTCAACCTGGGCGGCGAGGCCTGGCGCATCGGCCCCGGCGGGGACCGCATCGGCGCCCCCGTTGGCTACGGCGAGACCCTCTATGAGGGCCCGGCGTCCACCGTGGGAGCCGCCACCACGCCGTTGCTCGGCTACGGCTTCCGCTTCTTCCCGTTCGCAGCGCGCCTGCCCGATCGTCTGCACCTCCGCGTGCTGGACTTCTCACCCCTGCGCTGCGTCAAGGAAATCCCCGCCGCCTGGAACGGCACAATGCAGGGCGAGGGGGTGCACGACTTCTACGCCGAGCGTGTCAGGGTGCAGTTCGCACAGTCCATGCCCTACCAGATGGGCGGCGACCCGAAGGGCTACCGGGACGAGGTGAGCTTCGGCCTGTCCGAACACCCGGTGACGCTGGTGGGTCAGGCCTGACCGACCGGATATCCATGGCTCCACTTCTCAAGAGGAACGAGCCATGCAGATCCATGGAAGCAAGGCCCTGGTCACCGGCGGTGCCAGCGGCATGGGCCGCCACTTCGTGCTCTCCCTGGCCAAGGCCGGGGCGGATGTCGCGTTCTGCGACGTCAACGCGGACGGCGTCGCCGCGGTGGTCGCCGAGGCCGCCGACCTGCCCGGGCGGGTCGTGGGCTTCGAAGCCGACGTCTCCAACGAGGACAGCGTCACCGCGCTGATCCAGAACGCGCACGAGGCCATGGGCGGCCTGAACGTGCTCGTCAACAACGCCGGCATCTT
>CALGIB010000051.1 GCA_937915955.1 uncultured Pseudomonadota bacterium | reverse complement strand
AGACCAGCACTCGTCGAAAACGCCCTGCCCATCGGGCTCATCGCAGAGTTAGGCTGTGTGAGCGGATCCCAGCCTCCAACTCTTCGCAGCAACAAGTTGGTACGGCTCTTGCATACGTATCTGTCCTTCCCTGACCCTCGCTCGGAGGTCCTATGACTCGCACCCTGGCCACTACCAGCGCCCTACTCGCCCTCGTGGCGTGCAACACCACGACCCCTGAGTCGATCTACGCCGACGACCCCATCGGTCGCGTCACCGGTCAGGTGACCGACCTCGAAGGTCAGCCCCTCGAAGGCATCAACGTGGCGGTGGGCAACCTCCACGCCGAGACCGACGCCAGCGGCTGGTACACCATCGACGGAGTCGAGCCGGCCAGCACCCTGGTCGTCGAGTTCGTCGAGCCCGGCTTCGCCAAGAACTACAAGAAGGCCTCGCTCATCTCCTGGGAGACCATCGGTGTCGACGCGGTGATGACGGAGATCGACGGCTACGAGATCATCCAGGCCACGGCCGGTGGTCTGGTGCAGATCGGCGACGTCAGCGTGGACTTCGGGAGCCGCTTCGTCGACGCGGACGGCAACGCCTTCAACGGCGACGTCCGAGTCGAGGTCACCTACCTGGACCCCTACACCGACGACATCAAGTTCGCCCCGGGCGATCTGACCGCGCTGGCCATCAACCGGAGCGAGGGCGCCGCCAAGGACGCCACCGAGCCCGCTCAGCTGGTGTCCTACGGCATGGTCGATGTCTCCCTCTACGACGAGGAGACCGGCGAGCCGCTGAACGTGGACGAGGACAACCCGGCGACGGTGACCATCCCGGTCTCCAACGGTGACCTGCCCAGCGTCTACCACCTGTCCGAGGGCAGCGAGCAGCAGACCTGGTCGTTCAACGCCAAGAAGGGCATGTGGGTCGAGGAAGGCAACGGCGTCGCTCAGCTGAACGACGACGGCGACCTCGAGTTCACCTTCGAGGCCACCCACTTCAGCTGGTGGAACTGCGATCAGGGCTTCGTCCCCACCTGCGCCTACGGTCGCGTCGTCGACATGCTGGGCTTCCCGGTCCGCGGCGCCCGCGTCGACGCCACCGGCGCCCAGAGCAGCAGCACCGTCTACACGGACGAGGACGGAAACTACGTCTCCACCGTGATGGTCGGCGACACGGTCAACTTCAAGGGCAGCACCAGCGTCGGCGGAGCCAGCTGGTCCGAGGACACGACGGTCTACCTCTACGGCTACGGCAGCAGCTCCGCGGACTGCCAGCCCATCCCGGACATCGAGATCGAGGTCTGCCGCGAGGCCGGCATCGTCATGACCGACAACCTGGACCTGCACGTCAGCGGCGGCGACATCGGCGCCAACGGCGACCAGCTCCGCGCGTGGTTCTGGGAGCCCCCGGGTGACCCGTGGCGCTGCACGGACTTCTGGGACAACCTGGACGTCGACGAGTGCCAGCTGACCACGCCCGAGAGCTACAGCCGCATCCTCGGCTACGACGAGAACCAGGACGAGACCACGCGCTCGGCCGGTGAGTGGCTCGAGTTCCGCACCCCCCGCGACACCTACCGTCTCGAGGAGAGCGAGGTCGACGGCAACCCCGTCTACATGTACGAGACCATCGAGCTGCGCGGCACCAAGGACGTCGAGATCGTCCAGAACGAGATCGACCTGCGGCCTGGCGACGTCATCCGCGGCAACACCCCCGGAAGCGCCGACGACTACTTCGGCGAGATCGACAACGAGCAGTGGCTGACCATCCCCGAGGCGGTCTCGTTGACCAACATCGAGGGTCCCCAGGAGAAGGTCAACCGCGCCGGAGGCATGGACATCCGCTTCTCGGCCCAGGACAACCTCGACGACATCATGGTCTTCGTGGCCACGAACCCGGCGGAAGAGGGCCTCCTCTGCCGCATGGAGGACGACGGCAGCATCGACCTGAGCGGCGGCGACCTCGGACTGGTCGAGCCCGGCTGGGCGACGGTCAGCGTCTACCGCCCGGAGTTCAGCTGGACGACGGGCCCCGACGGCCTGCCCATTCGCCTGCAGGCCATCAGCGGCGCGATCATCGAGACCGAGCTCCAGTAGCTCGAGCCCGGTTCGCAGAGGAGAGGTCGGCCCCCGGGTCGGCCTCTCTCGCTCTGGGGCCGCTCAGCTGCGGGGCGGACCCGACTCGATGCCGCTCCAGTCCCCGTGGTCCAGCCAGCTGCGGAGGATGAGCACGGCCGCGACCTGGTCGATGACCTGTTTGCGCTTGCGACGGCTCATGTCGAGCTCGATGAGGATCTCCTCGGCGTCCACGCTGGAGTAGCGCTCGTCGATGTAGATGGCCTGCAGCCCGATCAGCTCG
>CALGIB010000050.1 GCA_937915955.1 uncultured Pseudomonadota bacterium | reverse complement strand
GGGCGAGAAGAGGCGGAAGGTGAAGGTAGTGGCGGTGTGGGCGCCAAGCGCAGTACCGCCGGCGTCGCTGATGACGCTAGCCCAGGAGACGAGCTCGTCGCGAAGGAAGAGCCTGGGGCCGCCCTGCTCGCACGCAACGCCGTGCCACCACTCCAGGTCGGCGATGGCGGTACTGCTAAGAGCCGTGTACTCGGAGTCACGGTTCGCTGCAGCGTGGAGGGACACGGTGCGGGCGCGTGAGCTGACCACGGCCATCGAGGCCCAGCTGAGGATGCCGGCCATGCGCTTGAGGAAGGACGTCGAGCAGTGCCGGCGGTGCTTCAGGCAGGATGCCGCCATGGACTTGATTTGCACCACGCGCTGCGGGGTCATGGTGACGGTGCCGGCGGCGAGGTCGATGTTGAAGCCAATGAACTGCTGTTGCTGGCTTGGAGGCTGGCCTTTGGTGGCGTTGATGTTGATGCCCAACTCAGCGCAAGTGTCGTGGAAAATCTTCCTTGCAGCGACGCACTCCTCGAGGCTGTCGCCGGTGATCCAACAGTCATCAACGTAGAAGGCGCAGATGACGCCGCGGCTCCGGAGGATGTCGCCGAGCAGGGCGCTGAGGAGGCAGAAAGCGCTGCCGGCAGCCACGTGACCCCACGGTGCCACGTGCTGCCGGTAGTACTGCCACCGTCCGGCTGCGTCACGCTGCCGGAAGGCCAGGCGCTCGCGGCTGCCGTCGTCAGCCACCGGGCACTGTTGGTAGGACTTGGTGAGGTCCTCGGTGCAGGCGAACCCGCCGCGACGCGCCAGCGAGGTGAAGAAGTCCAGAGATGGGTAGAGGATGGGCCAGGGGGCGCTGCAGGCGTTGATAGGGCAGGGGTCGGTGTAGTTGAACACGGTCCTGGCCTTGTCTTCCAGATCGAAGGTGGGGGGCAGCGGGTCACCCGCGATGTAACTCCGTGCCGCGTAGGTGAAACGCCGGGACCGGACGACGAAAGTGCTGGCGCTGATGGAGGGGGGCTCGGCCATTAGTGACACTACGCCACGGCGGAGCTGGTCTTCAAGGACGTCCAGCATGACAGCCGTGTCGGCGGCGGTGTTGGCCGCCCGGGCCCTGGGCTTGAACGGCGGGGGGTTGGATGTAAAGGTGGGCGACCAGCCGAACTCCAGCATGCCGATCGCGCGGGCGGATGGGCAGTCCGGGTCCGGGTTGTTGCAGGAGCAGGTGGCACAGATGGAGGCGTGTGCCGCTCGCCACGCCGGCACGACCAGGTGTGACGTGACGGGGGAGGAGCCCACGTGGAGGTCGTAGACGCTGACCAAACCAGCGACGTCTGTTGAAAGTGGCCGCCACGGCGGAGTAGTGGTGTCGCGGGACAGTTGCCGAGCGAGCACGTGGCGACGCCAGAGCTGGATGCCGTGGACGGAGCGCACGTGGGGAGGGAGGTCCGGCATGACGGTACGGAGCGCGTCGGTGCCGCGGGAGAGAGACCAGAACACCGGTGAATGGTGCACCAAAGCGGAGGCGACGGCAGGTGGCAGCGACAGTCCGGGGTTGGACGAGCGCAGGCTTGAGTCACCGTCCCAGAACCGCCAGTTGGTCGGGCGCGTGATGTTGGTGACGCTGGTGATCCGACCTCTCAACCTTGATCGGGGCGGTCCACCGAGGCGGTGGGGTTGCTGCTGCGTGACCCGTCAGCCAAGCCCGGAGGCCACGCTGCTCTGACCGTGTGATCCGAACCGCGGAGGTGCCCGATGGGTCTTCGTAAGGTTCGCGATGAAGACGAGGCGCGCTGCCTGCTCGCCGAAGCCGAGATGATGGGGATGTCGCGCGCATCCTGGGCCCGGACCCAGGGTGTCGATCCCCGCTCGCTGAACGCCTGGCGGCTCAACCTCGAGCGGAGCGGCGGCTCATCCGAGTTGGGTGGGCCCGTGAAGCTCGTGGAGCTCGTGCCCAGCTCTCCGGCCGAGGCCGAGGTGCCCGCCTATCTGGTGAGGTGCGGGAGGTTCGAGGTCGAGGTGGACGAGCGATTCGACGACGAGACACTCCGACGCCTGCTCCGGGTGGTGGCCTGGTGCTGACCCTGCCCCCCTCGGTCAGGATCTTCCTGGCCGTCGAGCCCACCGACATGCGGGGCTCGTTCGACTCCCTGGCCGGGCGGGTCCGCGCGCTGGGGTTGGACCCGCAGGACGGGCATCTGTACGTCTTCGTCAACCGCCGAAGACGGATCATGAAGGTGATCTTCTTCGACCGCAGCGGGTGGGTGATCCTGGCGAAGCGGCTCGAGCTCGGGACCTTCCAGATCCCCCAGGTACGTCCCGGTCAGCGCCGCGTGGGCATCGATGCCGCGGAGCTGGCGCTCATCCTGGAGGGCATCGATCTGTCCAGCGCCCCGCGGCGCCGTCGCTTCCGTCGAGGAGGGGCTTCGCGATAACGGGATCGCGAAGATCGTTTTCGAAGGGTCGGATCGACGGGGTTGCCGATTCCATGCACGATGTCGCCATGTCCGACAACGAACTCGCCGCCCTCCGTGCCCTCAACACCGCCCTGATGGCGGAGAACTCCGCGCTGCGCCGCGAGGTCTCCGAGCTGCGGCTGCGCATGGACACGCTCATGGGACTGTCGGCCAAGCAGAACGAGCGACTGGACGAGCTGACCGACATCCTCCGGCGCCGGATGACCACGCGGCTGCGCCGAGAGCAGGCCGAAGAACCGGACGAGCCAGACGATGATCCTCCCCCGCCTGGCGGTGGTGAAGGCACCTCGTCTCCCAGCGAGGAGGGCGCAGGGTCCGGTGGCTCCACGAAGGCCGGGGCGAGGGCTGGGCGAGGGGCGAAGGGGAAGAAGAAGCCGCGGAAGGGCGGTCGGCGCCCCTTGGGGCAGCACCTCCCCGTGGACGAGGAGCGCCATACCGCCGGCTGCTGCGAGCACTGCGGGAGCAACGACACGGTGGCCAGGGACATCGAGGTCAGCGAGAAACTGGACGTGGTGAGGCAATACGTGCGACGCCGACGCATCGTGCGCGAGACCAGGCTCTGCAAGCAGTGTCTCCGCCCCACGACGGCTCCGATGCCGCCCATGCCGTGTCACCGCTCGGCGTTCACCTGCTCGTTCCTGGCCTGGCTGGTCGTGCAGAAGTTCGTGCTGCTGGTCCCGCTGGACCGGATCCGACGCCTGCTGCTGTCCCAAGGCATCGACCTGGCCGAGTCCACCCTCGTCTCGCTGATCGAGCGGGCCTCGGACCTGCTCGGTCCCATCGACGGCGAGCACTGGAAGCAGTTGAAGGCCGGAAGCTGGATGGGCACGGACGGCACCGGGCTGGATGCGCTGCTCGAGGGGGTCCCGGGCACCTGGAACGGCGTCCTCGACGTCTTCGCGCGCGACGAACTCACCGTCTACCAGTTCTCCCTGACCAAGCACGGCGACACGCTCGCAGCCAAGCTGGCGGGCTTCGAGGGCACGGTGCTGTGCGACGCCGAGAGCCGGCTGGACGCGATGTTCGAGGGGGGCCGCACCGAGGCGAACTGCAACGCCCACCCCCGCAGGAAGTTCGGCGACGCCCGGAAGGTCCAGCCGAAGCTGGCCCGAGAGGCCCAGGCCTTCCTCGACGCCATGTACCGGGTGGAGACGGAGGCCAGGCAGCGGGAGCTCACCGGCGAGGCCCTCCTCGAGCTCCGCCAACGGAAGACCAGGCCCGTGGTCGACGACTTCCGGAAGTGGCTGCTCGAGCACGAGCCCGACCTGCTCCCTTCCGACGACTTGGGCAAGGTCGTCCGCTACTACCTGCGGCACTTCGACGCGCTCACCCGCTTCGTCGACCAACCCGATCTGCCGATCGACAACAACCGCTGCGAGAGGGCCTTCCAGGCTCACGCCAAGCTGCGGGTCAACGCACTGTTCGCCGGCAGTCTCGAGGGCGCCCACCGCTGGGCCACCATCCTCGGCGTGGTCAACACAGCACAGCTGCTCGGCGTGGACGTCACCGAGTACCTGATCTGGGCCTTCGAGCGCAGGGGAACCCACAAGAAGCGCTTCGGGATCCCCGCAGCACACCTCACCCCGGCGGCCTTCCAACAGGCCCTCGAGGAGAGACAGCGTCGTACCAAGGCGGCGTGAACGGGACATGACCCCCTTGTGTCACGCGGGGGACCAGGATGCCTCCGGGCTCCGCTGACGGGTCACGTAGCGCCCGCCGCGCCCGTTGCCCGCCGAGGTGGTCAGGGCGTAGCCGCAGGCGCAGCGCACGATGCCGGTGAGCAGGTAGTCGTACTGGGTGCGCAGGGGTGGCCCCCGGCGCTGCTTGGTGTTGCCCTCCATGACCTCCTGGGCCCGGTCGAAGCTGTCCTGATCGATCACGGCGTCGTGCTGGCCCTCGAAGACCTGGCCCTTGTGCTCGATCTCGCCCAGGTACAGCCGGTTCTTCAGCATCCCGCGCACCACGGCCACCGAGAAGGGCTTGCCGCCGGTCTCGCCGCGACGACGCGACGTGTAGCGCTTCTGCCGGTGCCCCTGCTCGTTGAGCCAGCGGGCCAGCTTGTTGGTGGAGCGCAGCTCCAGGTAGCGGGCGAAGATCAGCCGTACCAGCTCGGCCTCGGCAGCGTTGACGGTGAGGTGCCCGCTGCCCTCGGACTCGTAGCCCAGGGGCGGGTGCCCGCCGTTCCACAGCCCACGCTGGGCCCGGGCCTCCAGGGCGTGCCGGGTGCGCTCGGCGGTCTGCTCCCGCTCCAGCTCGGCGAACACCAGGACCAACTTCAGCATGGCGCGGCCCACCGCGGTGCTGGTGTCGAAGCTCTCGTTGAGCGACCAGAACTGCACGCCCTGCCGCTTCATCAGCTCGTGCACCTGGTGGAAGTCCATCAGGCTGCGCGACAGCCGGTCGATGCGGGTGACCATGAGCAGGTCGAAGTCCCCGGCGCGGATGCCAGCCAGCAGGGCCTGCAGCTCGGGGCGGTCCAGGGACTTGCCCGACTCGCCCTCTTCGCGGAAGACCCGCACCACCTCGGCGTGACCAGCGCGGGAGGCCACTGCTGCACGCAGGCGGGCCTCCTGGGTGTCCAGGGAGCCCTCGTCCTTGTTGGCCTGCATGTCGGTGGAGACGCGGGTGTAGATGGCGACGCGGGTAGCTGAGGGGGTGGTCATGGGGCGGTCCTCGCAGCGGAACGTTCGTACCAGGGTGTTGGTACCATCCTTGCAGTAGAGGTACAAGCGCCCGCCCGGGTCGGTCCCCAGGGGGCGCCAACTGCCGCCGCTCCCCTCACCCGTCTACCCCCGCACCAGCTCGCCCCGCAGCGCCCAGGTGTTGACGGATCGGCCGCCCACGCGTGCCTTCTTGGTGCGGCGGCCCTGGTCGGTCTCGGCCAGCGCGTCCAAGCGCGCCAGGTCGGCGGCGATGCTCGCTGGGGGTGGGAGGCCCGCGGCTGCGTCGGGGAAGTGACGGCGCAGGCGGCCCAGCACCGGGGCAGGCAGCAGGTAGGCGATGCTGCCGTCCTCGCTCCATTGGCCCACCACCTCGCCGCCGTCTTCGTGCTCCCCGAGCTGAGCCAGGCCGCCAGCGAGCAGCTGGCGCAGCAGCTCGAGGAAACGTTCGCCCGGGGTAGCCTCCTCCAGCTCTCCGAGCTGCTCGTGGCCCATCACCACCAGGTGCTGCACCAGCGCGTCGCTGTCTGCAGGCAGGGCCAGGTCCAGCGTGGCCAGGAAGGAGGACCAGACCTCGGCACCTACCACGACGGCGGCGATGTGCTTGGCCAGGCGCACGCCGTTGGACGCGGTGCCCGCAAGCTCGG
>CALGIB010000049.1 GCA_937915955.1 uncultured Pseudomonadota bacterium | reverse complement strand
CCCCCGCCGAGGCCCGGCGCGCCCTCGCGCTCGCGCTCTGGAAGGCCTACTGGCAGGACCTCGAGGACGTCAGCGATCGAGGGGTCTTGGAGCGCATCGCCCTCGAGCACGACGTCGATCCTGCGGTCATCGATCTGCCCGAGACCCGAGCGGCGCTGTTCCAGGCCACCTCCGAGGCCGTCCAGAGGGGGGTGTTCGGCGTCCCGACCGTGTACACCGGCGAGCGCCTCTACTGGGGCCAGGACCGCCTCGCGCACCTCGAGCGCGACCTGAGCCGCGTGCGCGTGGAGTTCTTCTACGACTTCAGCTCCCCCTTCGCCTACCTCGCCAGCACCCAGGTCGAGGGCCTGGCCCTGCGGCACGGGTGCCAGCTCGAGCCCATGCCCATCCTTCTCGGCGGGCTGTTCCGCGACATCGGCACCCCTGAGGTGCCCATGCTCGAGATGAGCCCCAGCAAGCAGCGCTACGTCGGCCGCGACCTGCTCGACCAGGCCGGCCGGCTGGGCGTCGACTTCCTCTGGCCCGGCACCTTCCCGCTGCGCACCATCCTTCCGCTGCGGGTGGCCCTGCAGGAGCCCTCGACCATGGCCCCGCTGTTCGAGGCCGCCTGGGTGCGCGATCTCGACATCGGCCAGGCCCCTGTCGTCGCTCAGGTCCTGGAGGACTCGGGGTTCGACGCGAGGGCCCTGCTGGAGGGCACCCAGCGCGCCGAGATCAAGGCCCGGCTCAGGGACAACACGCAGCTGGCGGCGCAGGTCGGGGTCTGCGGTGTTCCCACCTTCCGGGTGCACGCGCCGGACCTGGACGAGCCGCTGCTGATCTGGGGCGTGGACCGCCTGGACCTGCTCGAGCAGGTGCTCGAGGGCTGGCGCCCGGCCCCCCTCGCCGGGGACCCCCCGAGGGCTTAGGAGTGTGGGTCCGAGGTGCCCGATGTTTCGTGAGCTGAAGTCCCCCGCCGAGCTGGAAGCCGAGGTCCTGGCGTTCTGGAAGGAGCGCAGAGTGTTCGAGCAGGGGCAGGTGCTCTCCCAGGGCCGCCCCGAGTTCGTCTTCTACGAGGGCCCGCCCACCGCCAACGGCACACCCCACAACGGACACGTGCTGACCCGCGCCATCAAGGACCTGGTCCCTCGCTACAAGTGGATGCGGGGCTACGCCGTGCACCGCAAGGCCGGCTGGGACACGCACGGGCTGCCGGTCGAGGTCGAGGTCGAGAAGCAGCTGGGCATCCACGGCCGCGAGGCCATCGAGGCCTACGGCCTGGAGGCCTTCTCCCGCCGCTGCATCGAGTCGGTCTTCACCTACACCGAGATGTGGGAGGAGCTGACCGAGAAGATCGGCTTCTGGGTCGACATGGACGAGGCCTACGTCACCTACCACCGGCAGTACGTGGAGTCGGTGTGGTGGGCCCTGGCGCGGCTCTTCAACAAGGGCCTGCTCTACCAGGGCCACAAGGTCGTGTGGTGGTGGCCCCAGGGTGGCACGACGCTGTCCGCTGGCGAGGTCGGCCAGGGCTACAAGACGGTGGACGACCCCTCGGTGACCGTGCGCTTCGCGCTCGTGGGCGCGCCGGACACCTCGCTGCTGGCCTGGACCACCACCCCCTGGACCCTGCCCAGCAACACCGCCATCGCGGTCAACCTGAAGCTCGACTACGACTTCGTCGACCTGGGCGAGGAGACCGTCGTGGTGGCCTCGGGCCTGCGCGAGAAGCTGCTCGAGGGCAAGGGTGCGGTGGTCAAGACGGTGACGGGTGGCGACCTCGTCGGCCTGACCTACACGCCGATCTACCGCTTCGAGGGCCTGGACCCCGACGGGC
>CALGIB010000048.1 GCA_937915955.1 uncultured Pseudomonadota bacterium | reverse complement strand
CGGGTGCTCGGGTAGACCAGGACGTCGGCGTCGACCAGCAGCGCCAGGCGCTCGGGGCCCTCGAGCAGCCCGGTGAAGACCACCCCTGCGGTGGCGCTCTGACGCGCCAGGGCCATGCCGCCCATGTCGTTTCCGCCCACGACCAGCGTGGCGTCGCCGAGCCCGCCGCCGGCGAAGGCCGCCGCGAGGTGCTCGACCCCCTTCCGGGGCGACACCTGGCCCAGGTAGGCGACGACGCGCCCCTCGATGCCCCAGCGCCGCTTGAAGGCGCCGGGCCGCGGCAGCTCGCTGAACTCGTCCAGCTCGAGCCCGTTGGGGATGCGAGCGACGACCTCGGGGGCGTAGCCGTCCTGGATGAACTGGCCTGCCTCGGAGCCGCTCACGGCGATCAGGCGCGCGGCCCCTTTGGGCACCTTGCCCGAGATCAGCAGGTCCCAGGCCAGCTTCGCGCCGACCTTGCGCTCGTGACGAGGCAGCGTGCCGTTGGGCGTCATGACGTAGGGCACGCCGCGCCGGCGGGCCCAGGCCAGCGCGCGGTTGTTCAGCAGGTGGCGGTGGCCGTGCAGGTGCAGCACGTCGATCGGGCCGAGGGAGTCCAGGCGGTCAGCCAGCGGCAGGAAGAGCTGGTGCCGGTAGGCCAGCTGGTTGCTGAGGTTTCGCGACGTGAGCACCCGCACGCCGTGGTGGTCCCGGTCCTCTGGCGTGGCCGAGCGCCGCTCGTCGCGGGCGTCCGAGGTCCACACCGTGCAGCCCACCCCCTGCCGGGTCAGGGCCCGCGTCAGGCCGTCGACGATGCGGGGAATCCCGCCGTAGGCCCAGGTCGGCGGAAAGTAGGGGCTGACGTGGAGGACCTGCACGCCCGGAGGATGGCACGCCCCCCGCTGGCCGCGCTGTTCACCCACTGCTGACAGGGGCCGGATTGACCGCCGCAGGGGCCCACACTACCCTGCAGGCCGCTGTCTGGAGGCGACCGTGCGCAAGCTCTTTCCCCTGGTGCTCGGAGCCGCGACCCTGCTCGCGGCGGGCTGCGGTCCCAACTGCGAGTCCACCTGCCAGCGCCTCTACGGCGCGGGCTCCCAGACCCTCAACGGCGAAGGCGTCGAGGACTGCGGCATCCAGCGCGCGGGCCGCGACGCCAGCGACCTGACCGACACCTGCCTCAAGGAGTGCTACGGCGCCCTGGACAACCCGGGCGAGGTCGGCGCCTTCGACCCCTACCACCGGGCCGGCAGCAACGAGTCCGTGACCCTGGACAATGAGCGCCAGGCCGCGCTGTGGATGCAGTGCATCACCGAGACCTCCTGCGAGAACCTGCAGGACGGCTACTGCGCGCCCGTCTGGTAGTCGCAGGCCGGTGGGCCGGATAGGCTGCCGGCCATGCTCGTGCTCCTCTCTCTGCTGACGGCCTGTGACGCGACCTGCGCGCAGGCCTGCAAGAAGCTCGATCGCTGCGAGGCGGTCGGGACCTCGGGCCAGACCCGCGACCAGTGCGAGGAGACCTGCCAGGAGGTCGACAACCTCTACGACCGCTGGGAGGACGAGGACCTGCAGGACCGCCTCGACGCCGCGCGCAACTGCGTCCGTGACGAGACCTGCGCGGCCATCGCCGACGGCGTCTGCTACGACGAGGAGCTCTACACCTGGTGAGCTCCCCGCGCCGGCTGCTCTTCCTGCACACCGGCGGGACCCTGGGCATGAAGGGCGACCCCGGTCCGCTGGCGCCCTCGCACTACTCCGAGACGGTCCTGCCCTTCGTGCGCGGGCTCGATGAGCTGGCCGAGATCGAGCACAGCTACCTCTGCAACATCGACAGCAGCGACATGACGCCGGCGCTGTGGGAGGCGCTGGCCGCGACCATCGCCCAGGGCCTGGACCGCTTCGACGGCTTCGTGGTGCTGCACGGCACGGACACGATGGCCTACTCGGCCTCGGCCCTGAGCTACCTGCTGCAGGACCTCCCCAAGCCCGTGATCTTCACGGGCGCCCAGCGGCCCCTGGCCCACCTGCGCAGCGACGGCCGGCAGAACCTGGTCCACGCGGCCATCTGCGCGACGCTGGACGTGCCCGAGGTGGGCGTCTTCTTCAGCCGGCGCCTGACCCGCGGCAACCGCACCACCAAGAGCTCCGTGCAGAGCTACGACGCCTACCGCAGCCCCGGCCTGGCCCCGCTGGTGAAGATGGGCGTGGACATCGACTACCCCATGGCCGCTCGGCGTCCGGCGGGCCCCTTCCGCCTGCGCGCGGGCTTCGACGAGCGCGTCGCGGTGCTGCACCTGTTCCCGCACATCCCGGCGCGAACCCTGGACGCCCTGGTCGACGACGGCGTCCGCGCGGTCCTGCTGCTGGCCTTCGGCGCTGGGAACCTGCCCCTGACGGGCTGGCCGCGGTCCATCGAGCGCGCGACCCAGGCCGGCGTGGCCGTGATCGTCGGCACCCAGTGCATCGACGGCTCGGCGGACCTGGGGCGCTACGCCGGCTCGGCCGCTGCCCGGGACGCGGGGGCACTGGGTGCGGGCAGCATGACCGTCGAGGGCGCGCTGACCAAGGCGATGTTCCTGCTCGGTCAGAGCGACGAGGCCGAGCAGTTCCGCCTGTCCTGGGGACTGGATCTGGCCGGCGAGCTCTGAGCTTCAGCGGCTCAGCGCGTAGTCCGCAGCCGAGGTCCCGGCGAGCTGGCCGGTGAACACGATGCCCGAGATGCTGCCCTCGAAGCCCCAGCCGACGTGCACGCCGCCGAGCACGCCCGCGGCCTCGCCCGCGGCGTAGAGCCCGGGGATGGGCTGCAGGTTCCCATCCAGCACGCGGCCCTCGATGTCCAGGCCGGCGCCCCCGAAGCTCTTGCCCTTGGCCGGCACCAGCGGCACAGCGAGGAGCTGCTCGCCCAGCTCCAGGAGGCGCTGGGGGTCCTTGCCAAAGTCGAGGTCCTCGCCCGCGATGGCCAGCTCGTCGTAGCGCTGGAGCGTGGCCTCGAGCGCGGCCATGCCCAGAGCGTCGGCCAGCTCGGACCGGCTCTCGCCGCGAGCGAAGCCCTCCTCCTCGGCGAGGTCCAGGACCGCGAAGCCGTCGTGGCCCGGGTAGTTGTAGCCGAGGCCCTTGAAGCGCAGCTCCAGGGCCTGCTCCTGGGAGATGATCGCGTACAGCGGGCCGCGCTCCAGCCACGCGGCGCCGCCCCAGACGACCTGCCCCTCCTGCTCGTTCATGAGGCGCAGGCCCCACCCGTCGACGACCAGGCTCTCGTCGATGAAGCCCACCACCAGCACCTCGGGCGAGCCCAGGTAGGGGTCCATGATGTCGTGGGTGTAGATGCTCGGCGCGTCCATGTTGACCATGGCCGCCCCCACGGCGCTCATCATGTCCAGGCCGTTGCCGTCCATGTGGGGCATCGCCCCGGTGGCGTGCTCGAAGGCGCCCAGGCCGGGCAGGTACTCCAACTGGCGGTCCCGGTCCCGACCGAAGCCGCCGGTGGCGACGACCACGGCGTCGGCCTGGATCCAGCCGTCGTCGATCCACACGCCGTCTACCCCGGCCGAGCCCATGGCCAGCGCCAGCGCCGGCGTCTCGAGCAGGATGTGGGAGGCCAGGCGCTCGCGCAGCGTCGCGGTGGGGCGCGCGGAGCCGTCGAGCGAGTGGAAGCGAGGCGTGCCCGCAGGCTCGAAGCCGCCCTCCTTGAGGGTGAACTCGGCGCCCAGGTCCTGGGCCCAGTCGATGATGCCGGCGCTGGCCTCGAGGTAGGCCCGGACCATCGGGTGGTCGCCGTCGCCGCCTCGGGTCAGGATCGGCCAGTCCTGCGCGGCCAGCTCGACGCTGTCCTCGATCGAGGCGTCGGCCTGGACGCTGGTGTCGACGGCGAACCACTTACCGGCGTGCATGCCCGCGCCGCCCGC
>CALGIB010000047.1 GCA_937915955.1 uncultured Pseudomonadota bacterium | reverse complement strand
CTGGGTCGCCGTTGCCTGGGGGCTGGCCGCGCGCCGGCTGCGCTGGCCCTGGCTGCTGGCGCTCGCGCCGGCGTTCGCCGTCCAGGCCTGGCCCATCGCCAGCTGGAAGAGCCTGGCGTTGGCTCAGGGGCCCGCGCTCCAGCTGCTGATGCAGGAGGGCAAGTTCCTCGCGCTCGTGGCGCTGGGGCTGGCCTGTGGGGCGAGCCTCAGGACTCCGAGATCATCCGGAGCGCCGTCCGCCACGCCTTGAGCATCGCGGCCTCCTGGGGCACATGCTGTCCCAGCGCTTTGCGCGCCTGGTCCAGGGTGGAGCGATCGCGGCGCTCCATGGGCTGGCTGGCGAACAGGTAGAGCTCGTGCCGAGCCCAGAGGATGACGGCGGCGGCCTCGGCCTCCTGGCCGCAGTCCTTGGGGAGCTGTCGCCTCAGGAAGGCCTGAACGGCGTCACAGGCGCGGCCGTTGAGGGCTGCGCGGTGGACGATCAGCGGCAGGCTGACCTGCGCTTCGGCCAGCTCGTTCCGCACGAGCTTGAGCCGGCGGGGGCTGGCGTGGCCGAGCTCCGGCATCGGCTCGGGCTCGTCCTCGAACAGCATCTCGCAGTCGTCCAGGCTCAGCGACGCCTCCTCGTCGATCTCGACGTCCTCGTCCATCAAGTCCACGAAGCCGAGCTCGTCGTCGCAGGCAAGTGCAGCGTTGAATCTGGACATTTCGCCTCCTCGTGCCGGGGATCGGAACTTCCGGGTGCTAGGCTTAGGGGGTGATGGCCTCCCGCAAGAACCTGATCCGAGCCGCCGCGTCGGTGCTCGGGCTCGCGCTGGCCGCCTTCGCCGTGTGGACGGTGTTGCTGGTCCAGGACGTCCGGGGCCTCAGGGCCGAGGTCGAGGCCAACGTCAGCGAGCTCACCCAGCTGTCCGCTGAGCTCGCGAGCACCCAGGTCGCCGACAGGACCTCGGAGATCCTCGAGCAGTCCCAGGCGCTCCGGGCCGACAACAGCCGGATCTCGCGGGAGCTGGGGGCCCGCTGGTCGGGCCTGGAGTCGGCCTTGCTGGTCTCGCTGGCGCTGATCGCGGTGAACATCGGTCTGCTGCTGTTCGCGCCGAGCGCGGCCTCGGCGGCCCACCGGCTCGAGGTCATGGGTCAGGCGGCCCAGGCGCTCGGTGTAGGGGTGGCGCTGCTGCGCGATGGCCACATCGACCAGGTCGACCCGAGCCTGCGTTCCCTGGTCTCCAGCTGGCCCTCGGTCGAGGCCTGGTGGAGCTCGCTGCCCGGGGGCCAGGGGCGGCTGGATCTGTTGGATCCCCTCGCCAAGCGACGCGTGATGGAGCTCCGGGTCATCCCCTCACCCGAGGGCGGACTCGCGATCCTGCTGGTCGAGGACATCACGGATCTGACCGAGGCCCGCGAGGCCCGGGTTGCCCTGCGCGAGCGCCTGGCCAACGCGGATCGGCTGGCCACCGCGGGGCTGCTGGCCGCCGGGCTGGGGCACGAGATCAAGAACCCGCTGACCCTGGTGCGGAGCAACCTGGAGCTCCTGGATCTGGATCTGGAGCTGGAGCGAGAGGTGAACCCGGTGACGCTCCGGCGCCTCGTCGAGCGCGGCCTGAGGGGGGTGGATCGCGTCGACGCGGTCGTCTCGGGCATACGGCGCATGTCCCTGTCCGATGTGGCGCCCGTCCCGACCGACCTGCACGCGCTGCTGGCCTCTACGCTGGACCTGGCCTCGGTGGGGCTGAGGGGCGTGGCGCTTGATCAGCAGCTGGAGCCGGTCCCTCTGGTCCGCGGGGATCCGGGGCGGTTGGGTCAGGTCGTGCTCAACCTGCTCGCCAACGCGGGGCACGCGCTGGAAGGGCGGCCGGATCCCCAGGTGGTCGTGCGCCTGTACGCGACGCCGGGCGAGGTCTGCGTCGAGGTGCAGGACAACGGGCCGGGGGTGCCCGAGCCGCTCCGGGGCTCGCTGTTTGAGCCGCTGGTCACCGGCCGGCCCTCTCGAGGCGGGACCGGGCTGGGGCTCGCGATCAGCCGGCAGATCGTGGAGGAGATGCACGGGCGCATCGAGCTGCTGCCGGCGCCCGAGGGCGGGGCCCTGTTCCGGGTCTCGCTGCCGTGGTGGTCCGAGGAGCGCTCGAAGACCGGATAGCTGGCCGGCATGGCCAACATCCTCATGCCGCTTCCCACGCACGACTTCGACGTCACCGAGGTCGTCGTCCCCTGGAAGGTGCTCCGCGACGCCGGACACGAGGTCGTCTTCGCGACGCCCGATGCGCAGCTCGCGGCCTGCGATCCGCTGCTGCTGACGGGCGTGATCTTCGGCCAGCTCGGGGCGAACGAGGCCAACGTCGCGCTCTACGAGGAGCTCCAGGCCGACTCGGCGTTCGTGGCGCCCATCTCCTACGCGGACATCGATCCCCAGGCCTTCGACGCGCTGGTCCTGCCGGGCGGGCACGCGCCGGGTATGCGCAGCTACCTGGGCTCCGAGCTGCTGCAGGCCAAGGTCGCGGCGATCTGGGCCCGCGAGGTGCCGGTGGGCGCGATCTGCCACGGGAGCCTGGTGCTGGCGCGGGCCAAGGACCCGGCCACCGGGGCCTCGATCGTGCAGGGGCACGCGATGACCTGTCTGCCCTGGTGGATGGAGTTCAGCGCGTGGGCGCTGACCTTCTGGAAGCTGGGTCGCTACTACCGGACCTACGCCGACTACGTGCAGGACGAGGTCGAGGGGTGCGGGGCGCTGTTCCAGCGGGGGCCGCTGCACAGCGACTACGGCCGGCCCTTCCTGGTGGAGACGGACCGGCTCGTCACCGGCAGGTGGCCGGGGGACGCCCAGGCCTTCGCCGAGGCCATCCTGGCCAGGCTGTGATCAGCCGATGCCGACGATCTCGCCGTCGATGAGGTCGACCTCCTCGGACTGAGGTCGGCGACCCAGGCCAGGCATGCGCACGAGCTTGCCCGTGAGCGCCACGATGAAGCCCGCCCCGGCCGCGATCTCGAGCTCTCGGACCGTGATGGTGAAGCCCTCGGGGCGGCCGCGCCGCTTGCTGTCGTCGGACAGGCTGGACTGGGTCTTGCTCATGCAGACCGGCAGGCCCTCCAGGCCCAGCCGCTTGATGCGGCCCAGCTGCAGCAGCGCCTTGCCCTCGAAGCGCACCTCGCTTGCGCCGTAGACGGTCCTGGCGACCGCCGCGACCTTTTCCTGCAGAGGCGCGTCGAGCTCGTAGAGGTATCTCAGCGGGGGGGCGGGCTCGGAGCCGACCAGCTCGACCAGCGCGCGCGCCAGGTCCTCGGCCCCCGCGCCGCCGCGCGCGAAGTGATCGCTGGCCACGCAGCGGACGCCGAACTCCTCGCACAGGCGGATGACCTCGGCGATCTCCTCGTCGGCGTCGTCGAAGCGGCGGTTGATGGCGACCATCGGCCGGAGCCCCATGGCCCGCGCCGACTCGACGTGCTTGGCCAGGTTGGGGAAGCCCCCGGCGATGGCGCCCACGTTGGGCTCGGGCAGCTGCTTGAGCTCCAGGCCCCCGTGGTACTTCAGCGCTCGAACGGTGGCGACGATCACGCAGGCCTGGGGCTGCAGGCCGGCCATGCGGCACTTCACGTGTACGAACTTCTCCGCGCCCAGGTCGAAGCCGAAGCCCGCCTCGGTGATGACCCAGTCGCTGAGGTGCAGGGCCATGCGCGTGGCGGTGACGCTGTTGCAGCCGTGAGCGATGTTGGCGAAGGGGCCGCCGTGGAGGATGGCGGGCGCGCCCTCGGTGGTCCGCACCAGGTTGGGGTTCATGGCGTCGGCGAGCAGGGCCAGCATGGCGCCGCTGGCCTTGAGATCGCCAGCGGTGACGGGGTTCTTTTCCTCGTCGAAGGCCACGATGATGCGGGCCAGGCGCTCGCGCATGTCGTCCACGCTCTCGGCCAGGCAGAGCGCCGCCATGACCTCGCTGGCCGCGGTGATGTCGAAGCCGGTCTCGCGGATCTGGCCTTCACCGCCGGTGCCGACCAGCACGCCGCGCAGGGACCGATCGTTGACGTCCAGGGCGCGCTTCCAGACCACCCTGCGCGCGTCGATGCGAGGCTCCTGTTGGAAGTGCAGGTGCTTGTCGACGATGGCCGACAGCAGGTTGTGGGCGGCCGTGATCGCGTGCAGGTCCCCGGTGCAGTGCAGGTTGATCTTCACGCTGGGCTCGAGCATCGACTTACCGCCACCGGTGCCGCCGCCCTTGATGCCGAAGCAGGGGCCCAGGCTGGGCTCGCGCAGGGCCGCGCAGGCCCTCTCGCCGATGCGGGTCAGGCCCTGAACGAGGCCGATCGAGGTCGTGGTCTTGCCCTCGCCCGCGGGCGTGGGCGTCATCGCCGAGACCAGCACCAGCTTGCCCTCGCCGGTCGCGGGGCGGTCGAGGATGGACCGAGGCAGCTTGGCCAGGTCGTGGCCGTAGGGGATCAGGTCCTCGGGGCCGAGTCCGAGTTGTGCAGCGGCGTCATGGAGCTTGGACATGGCGGGCAGCCTAATCCAGCCGGGCGCTCAGAGGGCGCGGCGCCGGAACCCGCCCCCGCCCGTGTAGCCCTCGAGCTTCGTGACGCCGCTGGGGTCCTCTCCGGCGCATACCCGATCCAGGCGCTCGGCCGCGAGCTCGATCGCCGGGCCCCGCTCGACGCCGATCCAGCGCCGGCCCATCTTCTGGGCCACCGCGGCGGTCGTGCCGGCGCCCAGGAAGCAGTCCACGACCACGTCCCCGGGATCCGTCGCCAGCTGCAGGCAGCGCCGCACCAGGCGCTCGGGCTTCTTGCCCAGCTTGTAGCGAACGCCGCCCTCACCCGCGATGCCCTCCCAGGCGATGTCCGTCCAGACGTTGGTCAGGGGGCGGCTGGCCGTGCGCACCCCGTCGATGACGCTCACCTGCTTGGCGTAGAAGAGCAGCTGCTGGCCTCGCAGGAGGTACTGGTCCTCGAGGCCGGGGCGCTCCAGGCGGAGGACCCGGTCCGGCGAGGCCTCGCTCGCCGCCTTCAGCTCGCGGATCGCCTTGCCGGACTTCGTGTCGCTGATGCTGGCGAGCCGGCAGACCTGGTCGGCGTGGCGGACCCGGAGGAGGTCGGGATCCAGGCCCCGGTCCTGGGCGACCAGGCGCAGGGGGCGGAGGGTCCAGGCCTCGACCGGCGCGCTGGGGTCGTCCAGCCAGAGCCCGTAGGCCGGGTCAGGGGCGCGCGGTACGCGCTGGGGCGTCCAGCGGAAGGCGTCCCGATCGCGGGCGTACCAGAGCAGGTACTCGCTGCTCTTGAACAGGCCCTTGTTCACCGTCGAGAAGGCGCTCGGGGCGCGCGCGTCCACGGTGACGCGGGCGATGAACTGGGCGCGTCCGAACACCTCGTCCAGCAGCAGACGCGCGTGGTCGAGCATGTTGTCGTCCAGCTGGACGAAGAGCGAGCCGTCCTGACGCAGCAGCTCCCGCAGGCCTGTGGCCGCCGAGCGCATGAGGTCGAGCCACTCCTGCTCGCCGCGGTCGTCCGCGTAGCTGAAGACCCGGCCCTTGCTGTTGCCGGTGTTGTAGGGCGGGTCGATCCAGGCGCAGCGGACCCGGCCAGCCAGGGTCTCGGCCAGCTTCGGGAGGGCGAGGCGGCAGTCGCCGTGGATCAGCAGGTTGGGCTGCACGTGGGCCGTCTATCTCAGTCGTCGTCGTCGGTAGCGCTCGTCCCTCGCCGAGGTGTCTCAGATGGCACTCACGCGAGGAGGCGAGATGAACGTCGTGTTGGCCCTGGTGGCTTGTGCTGTTGGCGAGCGGACGATGGTGGTCGAGGAGCCCGTCTCGGCGGTGTTCGTGGCTCTGAGCTCGGGGGAGATCAGCGTGATCTCGGTCGAGCGCGAGGGGGTCTTCCTCGACCACGAGGGCTGGTGCCTGTCCGAGGACGAGGGCGGGACCGGCCTGGAGATCGTGGACGGAGAGCTCTTCTTTGGCGGCGAGGGCCGAGACTGCGGCGGCGAGCTCTACGTCGAGGTGCCCCTGGGCACGCCGGTGGCGGTGGCGCTGGACCGGGGCGAGGTCGACGTCGAGCTCCGCGCGCCCGCGGACCTCTCGGTCTGCGCGGCCGCTGGCGAGGTCAGCGTCGTGGTCCCCGCGGGCGAGTACGTGCTGGACCTGGACCTGGGGGCCGGCGAGCTCTGGACCTCGGGCATCGAGGGCTCGGAGAGGGCCGAGCATCGGATCGGCATCAGCCTGGCGGCCGGAGAGGTCTCGCTGCTCGGGATCTGACGGAGGCGTCGGCGGCGACCGCATGCCGGGCCGTCAGGCCGGGCGCGTCGCCTTGCCGATGGCCCACTCCAGCAGCGCGAAGGGCCCGTGGTCCTTCATCAGGATGCGCACCCGCGCGCTGCCCCCCATGGGGTGCCGGAGGCCCGCGCTCGAGGCCTGGGCCAGGTCGGCGATCTTGTTGGCCACGTCCTGGGGATCGCCCGCGCCGGACTCGGCGATCGTGTCGAAGAGCTGCTCGGCCTTGGCGGTGTAGGCGGCGTAGGGGCTGCCCTCGGCCCCAGCGTTGCGGGACAGCGTGCGGTTCCGGCCCAGGATGTCGGTCTTGTAGGGCCCGGGCTCGACCAGCGTCACCAGCACGCCGAAGGGCGCGACCTCGTGGCGCAGCGCCTCGCTCATGCCCTCGAGCGCGTGCTTGCTGGCGGCGTATATGCCCAGGCCGGGCAGCGCCAGGCGACCGCTCACCGAGCCCACCATGACGACGCTGCCGGCGCGCTGCTGGCGCATGGCGGGCAAGACGGCCTTGGTCAGCGCCCAGACCGCGATGACGTTGACCTCGAAGACGCGCCTCACCTCGTCCTCGTCGACCTGCTCGACGTAGCCGCCCAGCGCCACGCCGGCGTTGTTGACCAGGGCGTCGATGCGGCCCCGCTCGGCCAGGATGCGGGCCACGACCTGCTCGCGGTCGGCGGCCGAGGTCACGTCCAGCTGCACCGGGATCACGGGCAGATCGCCCGCCTCGGCGATGAGCGGATCGGCCGTGCTCAGGTCGCGCAGGCCCGCGTAGACGGTGTTCCCGCGGCGGGCGCACTCGAGCGCCGCGAGCTTGCCGAAGCCGCTTCGGCAGCCGGTGATGAGGACGGTCTTGTTCATCCCCGCGCGATAACGCGGGCCCATGTTCGAAGAGCTTCGAGCCCAGGGGCGCGTGTCGCTGGGGAGCTGGGCCACGCTGATCCGGCGTCAGCGCCAGCTGCGCGTAGAGCCCGTGGGCTGGCTGCGCGAGCACCTGGAGGGCCGAGGCGAGCTCCCCGCGATCGAGCCGGACCTGCAGCTCCTGCTCGAGACCGGCGAGCTGCACCTCGAGGGCGTCTGCACGCTGCGTGTCCACCGCCGCCCGGCGCGCACGTGCTTCGACCCCGCGCTCCTCATCGACATCTCGGTGCCCGAGCGGCGAAGGCTGGTGGCCGAGGCGGTCCCGGGCTTCTTCCACGACTGATGCCGGCGGCCGAGGTGCCTGACGCCGCGGACCGTCCGCCGACGGGGCCTCAGCTCATGGCCGCCTTGGCCATCGCGAGGTCCTCGGCGTCCCGCACCTCGA
>CALGIB010000046.1 GCA_937915955.1 uncultured Pseudomonadota bacterium | reverse complement strand
GAGCGCTGCCGGGCTCCCACCCCGAGCGCCTCGAGCACCTGGCCTGGCTGGAGGGCGACGGCGCGCTGAGCCTGGACACCCGGCCCTCGGGCCAGTCGGTGCGTCTGCTGCAGTTCCATCGGCTCGGCCGCCGGCAAGTCGCCGAGCCCGTCTGCTCCCTGGGCGAGACCCCGCTGGCCGGCGTAGGGCTCGCCATGGGCAGCTACCTGCTGGAGATCGGCCAGGACCCCCCGGTGCACTACCCCGTGTCCATCGGTCGGCGGGAGCACCACCGGGCCGGTCGCCTGGAGCTGCCGGGTCAGCTGGGCGAGGGCGAGTGCTATGTGCCGGCGGGGCCCTTCTGGTCCGGAGGGGACGACGAGGCCCTGGATCCGCTGCCCAGGAGGCTGATCGATCTGCCGGGCTTCGTGATCCAGCGCTTCCAGATCACCCACGCCGAGTTCCTGGACTTCCTGAACGACCTCCAGGCCAGCCGCCAGGCCGAGGAGGCCTGGCTGTACCAGCCGCGCGCGGCCTCGGAGCACGAGCAGGGCGCGCCCGTCTACGGCCTCGGGGAGTCCGGCTGGTTCCTCAAGCCGGACGAGGACGAGGACGTCTGGCAGAGCGACTGGCCGGTCTTCCAGATCGACCGGCAGGCCGCCTTGGCCTACGGCTTCTGGCGCTCGCGTCGGGACGGTCTGCCCTGGCGCCTGCCCGGCGAGCTGGAGTGGGAGAAGGCCGCGCGCGGCGTCGACGGACGCTTCTTCCCCTGGGGGGACCACCTGGATCCCAGCTGGTGCTGCATCCGCGCCTCGCACCAGGGCCGGCCCATGCCCGCAGCCGTGGACAGCTTCCCCATGGACTGCAGCGTCTACGGGGTGCGGGGCCTGGCGGGCAACGTGCGCGACATGTGCGCCGATGCCTGGGACAAGGGCGGCCCGATCCTCGACGACGGCGTGCCCCTGGCGCCCCAGCCTCCCGGGCCTGGCCAGCGGATGGTCGCGCGTGGAGGGCGCTGGTCGGGGCATGCTCGGGCGGCTCGCCTCTGCAGTCGGGGCGCGGTGCCCGCGACCGCGCGCCTGCCCAACCTGGGCTTTCGGCTGGCCCGTAGCCTCTGAGCCCTGGAGTCCCCGTGCTGTTCGCCTTCCTCGCCTGCCTCGGTTCGCCGACCGAGTCAGCCTCCCAGGGCCCAGTCGGGGACACGCTGGTCATCGGGCAGCAGTCCGATCTCGCCTCGCTCAACCCCATCACGGCCCAGGCGGCCGCCTCGCACAACCTCATCGACGCGCTCAACGTCGCGACGCTGAAGACGAGCTTCGACTGCGGGCTGAAGTACGAGCCCGGGCTGGCCAGCGCGTGGAGCTTCAGCGAGGACAGCACCGAGCTGTACATGACGCTGCGCCCCGAGGCGCGCTGGTCCGACGGCGTGCCCGTCACCGCGCACGACGTGGCCTTCAGCTACGGCCTGGTCGCCAACGATCTGGTCGCCAGCCCACGGCGGCCCTACATCGAGCACATGCAGCCCGAGGCTCGCCCGGAGGTGATCGACGACCACCACCTCGTGTTCCGCTTCACCAAGGCCTACGACCGGACCGTGATGCTGGCGCACGCCTCGGACCTGAAGCTGGTCCCCCGGCACGCTCTGCTGGACGCGGACGCCTCGACGCTGCGCGGGCACGAGTTCAGCAGGGACCCGGTGGTCACCGGCCCGTGGCGGCTGGTCACCTGGGAGCCCAACCAGCGCCTCGTCATCGAGCCGGAGCCGGACTGGTGGGGTCCGGCCGAGGACCGCCCCCGCCTGCGTCGGGTCATCTTCAAGGTCCTGCCCGAGTACGCGACGCGCCTGATGGAGCTCGAGAACGGCTCGGTCGATCTCGTCGAGGGCATCCAGGTCGAGGACGCCGAGAGGCTGGCCGAGCACCCGGACATCACGCTCCATCGGCGCGGCCCTCGGTCCACCGACTTCCTGGCCTGGAACGCCCTGGACGCCGCCAGCTACGGCGAGACGCTCGAGCGCCTGGGGCCGGACCAGATGGACTGGGCCCAGGTCGCGCCGCACCCCATCTTCCATGACAAGCAGGTCCGACGGGCCATGAGCCTGGCCATCGACGTCGACAAGCTGGTCGCCGATCTGTTGACCGACTCCACCGGCGAGGCCTACGGCCAGCGCGCCCTCAGCACGGTCTCCCCGGCGATCTGCGGCAGCCACAACGACAGCATCGAGCCCCTGCCGCACGATCCGGCGCGGGCCCGTCAGCTCCTCGCTGAGCTCGGCTGGGGCGACAGCGACGGCGACGGTGTCCTGGACAAGGACGGCCGCCCCTTCGCCTTCACGCTGCTGACCAACTCGGGCAACCCGCGCCGGGCCAAGGCCGCCATCATCATCCAGGCCAACCTGGCCGAGATCGGCGTCGACGTGCAGATCGAGAAGCTCGAGTCCAACACCTTCTTCAGCCGCCTCCGCAAGAAGGACTACGAGGTCGCGCTGTCGGGCTGGTCGGCCTCGACCTGGGTCGACATGAGCTCGCTGTGGCACAGCGGACACCGCTACGCGCAGAACTACCCGAACTACAGCAACCCCCAGGTCGACGAGCTGATCGAGCAGGCGCTGGCGACCCCCGACCCCGCCGAGACCGAGCGACTGTGGAACGAGGTGCAGGCCCTCGTCTACGAGGACCAGCCCTACACCTTCCTCTACTGGCGGGACGAGATCGTGGGCCTGAGCAGCCGCTTCGAGGACGCCCAGGTCGACTTCCTCTACCCCTTCGATCGCCTCGAGCGGTGGTCGGTGGCCCCCGACAAGGTCAAGTACACCCGATGAGCCTGAGCTTCCTCGACATCCCCGCCACCGCGCCCCAGACCGGCACCGTCATCTGGCTGCACGGCCTGGGCGCGACCTGCCACGACTTCGAGCCCATCGTGCCGCTGCTGCGTCGGCCCGACCTCCGCTTCCTGCTGCCTCAGGCCCCGGATCGGGCGGTGACCATCAACGGCGGCTTCCTGATGCCCGCCTGGTACGACATCCTCACGATGGAGCAGACCCCCGACCGCAACGATCCGATGCACATCGAAGAGGCCCGGGGCTGGCTGGAGCGGCTGATCGCCCAGCAGGTCGAGGCGGGCATCCCGTCCGAGCGCGTGGCGCTCGTCGGCTTCAGCCAGGGTGGGGCGATGGCGCTGCACACCGGGCTACGGCACGCCGACAAGCTGGCCGGCGTCGTAGTGCTCTCGGCCTACCTGCTGCTGCCCTGGCTGCTCGAGGTCGAGCAGGCGCCGGCGAACACCAGCCCCCCCGTGTTCTTCGGTCATGGGCTCTACGACCCGGTGG
>CALGIB010000045.1 GCA_937915955.1 uncultured Pseudomonadota bacterium | reverse complement strand
GCGCGGGCTCGGCAAGGCCGGTGGTCTCGACGGCGACGCGCCGGAAGTGCGGGAAGTTGGAGCCCCAGATCAGCCGCTCCGCGCTGCCGATGATGGCCAACGCGACGGTCACCGGCTGGATGTCCCGCACCAGGCCGCGTTCGTGGGCGTCCTCCAGGATCGACACCGCCAGATCCTCGACCTTCTGCATCCAGCCCGCCACGACCTGCCCCGAGGCCGCGGCGGAGCGATGCTCGCGGAAGTGCAGCAACATCAAGGGCCTGGCACCCTCGAGCTGCTCGGCCAGCGCCATCGACATCTGCAGGTAGAGCAGCTGCTGATGCTCGGGCGAGGGGGCCCGGCCCAGCAGCCCACGGCTGCGCTCGAGGGTGGCCACCAGGGGCCCGTAGAGCCGCTCGCAGAGCGCCTCGAACAGGGAGAGCTTGTCCGGGAAGTAGAGGTAGAAGGTGCCCCGGGCGATGCCCACCGAGGCCACGATGCGCTCGACCGAGCAGCGCTCGAAGCCGTCCTCGAGGAACAGCGCGAGGCCGGCGTCCTCGATGGCCTGGCGGCGGGCGGCTTTCCTGGTCTCGCGGAGTCCCATGGAGCGAGCTTAACCACTCGGGTGTTAGCGACCGGTATGCCCACCGCGTCCATCGACGGCGTCCGCCTCCAGTACCAGCGCAGCGGCAGCGGCCCGCCGGTCCTGCTGATCATGGGCCTGGCGATGCCCGGCGAGGGCTGGCGCCGCCAGGTCCAAGACCTCGCGCGGGACCACGAGCTGTGCTGGTACGACAACCGGGGCATCGGCGGCAGCGACTCCCCGGCCGGGCTCTACACCACGCGCCTGCTCGCCCGTGACGGCCTCGGGCTGATGGACGAGCTGGGCTGGTCCAGCGCCCACGTGGTGGGCATCTCGATGGGCGGCATGATCGCCCAGCACCTCGCCATGCTCGAGCCGCGGCGCGTCCGAAGCCTGAGCCTGCTGGCCACCCACGCCGGCGGCCTGGGCGGGCGCCCCACCCTGCGGGGCGTGGCCACCTTCCTGCGCGCTCAGCTCGAGCGGGACGACGAGCGCCGTCGCCGCCTCATCGGCGAGCTGCTGTTCAGCCCCGAGTTCGTCCGGGACCACGAAGGCGAGCTCTACGACGACCTGGGGCCCATCGCCGATCAGCGCTGCAGCGCCTGGGGCATGCTCGGACAGCTGGCCGCCGCGCTCACCCACCAGAGCCGCCGTCGGCTGCACCAGCTGCGCGGCATCCCGACCCTGGTCATCACTGGCACCGGCGACATCCTCGTCCGCCCGCACAACAGCGAGCGCATCGCCGACCGCCTCCACGGCCGCCTGATCGAGGTGCCCGGCGCGGGCCACGGCGTCACGATCGAGGCCGACGATCTGGTCAACGCCGCGCTCCGCGAGCACTTCGCCCGTGCCTGAGGCCGGCTTCCGCGCGCTGCGCCGCTACGGCTACGCCCAGGACCCCGAGGACCGATGGGTGCACCGGGACTTCGGCATGGAGTGCCAGGACCCCGAGGCCTTGCTGGCTCTGCCGGAGGCGCTGCTGCAGCGCTTCCACGACCCCTCGACCTGGGCCGACGAGCTGCGCCCGGTGGAGCGCCCACCCCTGCCCGCCGAGCTCCAGCGGCTGGTGCGCGACCACGAGCTGCTCTGGGACGGCTGGCTCGAGGCCTTCGAGGCCCCCTCCGGCAACGTCTACGTCACGGTCGAGGACATGGACCGCCTGGGCGCCGACCAGCTCAGCCAGGTCCTGGGGCGCATCGACACCTTCTACGACGCCCGCTCGGTGCGCCTCATGGGCAGCTGCCTGGGCATGGCCATCATGCTGATCTGGCTGGCCACCGGCTGGATGCTGGACGTGCCGGCCTGGCTGGTCGGCATGGCGGTGATCGCGGTGGGGACCTGGCTGATCCGCCCTCGACGCATGCCCGAGGCCATGTGGGCCGGCATCGACCAGGAGATCTGGGAGCACGCGGTCGACGAGGCCCGCGAGATGGTCGGCGAGGACTGGGACGAGGTCGCCCTGTCCACCGGCGCGCTGCCCGTGGACGAGGAGCACGTGCACCTGAGCGTGCTGCAGCGGACGATCGCGCTGGAGCAGCTCTGGAGCTTCGAGGTGGAGCCCTTCACCCGCATCCTGGGCACCCTGTCTCCGATCGAGGACCTGGACGAGGAGTGATCGTCCGCCCGGGCCCAGCCTCATCGAGGGGGAATCGGCCCCCGCGATTCCCGGCCCGAGGGCTGAGCAGGCCCATCGGAGATAGGCTGGTAGGGCATTCCAGGAGGGACCCCATGAAGGCGCTGATGGACACCGAAGTCGAGGTCCCCGAGGCCGCCGGTCAGGCGATCGCGGGCGCCATGCGCGTGGTCGCCCGAGCCGACGGCATGCACCCGGACGAGGAGGCCCTGATCCTGGAGTTCGAGGCCAGCCTGAGCGGCGAGCCCAGCGGCGCCGTGGATCTCGCGGCCATCGACAACCCCGGTCTCCAGGAGGTCTTCCTGAAGAGCCTGGTGCTGGTGGCCTTCGCGGACGGCTCGATCTCGAACGAGGAGAGCCAGGTCATCCACGACTACGCCAACCGCCTGGGCCTGAGCAGCAGGGAGGTCGCCCGAGCCATCTCGGACGTGGCGGCGGCGCTCCTGTCGAACCTGGCCGGCGTGCGCGTCTACCGCGAACAGGTCGTCTCGCTGTCGGACGACGTCCACGGTCTTGCGTATCAGTT
>CALGIB010000044.1 GCA_937915955.1 uncultured Pseudomonadota bacterium | reverse complement strand
CCACGACGAGGTCCGTGTAGCCGGCCCGGTAGAGGTTGGCCGAGGTGTGCAGGTTGTCGATGCTGTAGGCGACGATGTGCTGGATGGAGAGCCCGGAGGCGCCCCACCAGTCGGGGTTCTTCTCCAGCACGAACTTGTCCCGGACCTCGTGCTCCCGGAGCAGGTAGGGGCCGCTGGTGACGATGTGCTCGGGCTTGGTCCAGGACGGGCCGTGGGTCTCCCAGCCCCGGGGCGGCGCGGGCCGCAGCGTGGTGTGGGAGGTCAGCTGCAGGAAGTAGGGCGCCACGCCCGAGAGCCGCACGATCAGGGTGTGCGCGTCCTCGGCCCGGACGCCGAGCAGCTCTGGGCCGGTCCTGAGCTGCGAGAGCGTCATCGAGGTCCGAGCGGGCAGCGGAGCCGGCAGCGCGCCTCTCTGGACATCGCCGGTGTCTATGGGCTCGGGGGCCGCGCCCACCCAGTCGATGTCGGCCAGCTGGACCAGCTCGTAGCGGATCAGCTCGCCGCGGGGGTCGGCCAGCGCCGCCTCGTCCAGCCAGCCCGTCCTCTCGCCCTGGGCGTAGTAGACCTTGGCTCGTCCGCCCTCGGTCATCAGCAGCGTGACCTCGTCACCGCGGGACAGCTCGGTGAGCTGGGCGCCCTCGAGCGAGGTGGCCTCGGTCACGACGCGCTGCATGGGCAGCGGGAAGCTGGGCTCGGCGCTCTGGAGCGAGGCGGTCTGCTCCACCCAGGGATCGGAGCAGTCCAGCAAGGATGCGAGATCGTTCAGGTCCGGGCAGGACTCGCGGGTCTGGTAGCGCAGCACGTCGCCGTCGACGTCGCCTGTGACCGCGTGGCCGTCCAGCGTCCAGACGTTGCTGCTCTCGGCCCGCCAGGCGCGCCCCTCGGGACCGAGGAACACCCGGTTGGTGTTGTAGGCCGGGGCCCGCTCGAGCAGGTAGAGCTGCTGGGCGTAGCGACCCAGGAAGACCGGGTTGAGCACCTTCTCCCAAGACCAGATCACGTCCTGGGCGGTGATGGGCTGGCCGTCGCTCCAGGTGGCGTCCGGCCGCAGGTGGAAGGTGTAGCCGCGGCCGTCGGGGTGGGTCTCCCAGGACTCGGCCATGCTGGGGCGAGGGGACAGATCGACGGGGTCGTACTCGGTGAGGCCGTCGAAGAGCTCGCCGATGATGCGGCCGTCGGGGTGACCGGTAGCCAGGGTCGGGTCGAGGTACTCGGGCTCGGTCGCGTTGTTGAACACCAGCGTGTCGCCCGGCTCGTCCGCGCGGGACAGGCCGAAGGGCTGCCCGGGCTCGGGCACGCACGAGAGGGTCAGCAGGAGCGTCATCACGAGATGCCCAGGCTGCCACCGACGGGCAGGAGCGCGCTGGTGAAGCCGCAGGACTCGATCTCCTCGAGGAAGCCCTCGAGGTCCACTGTGGGCAGCTGACGGGTGGGCGCCGACAGCGGCAGGAAGAAGTGGTCCCAGTGGCAAGGCACCACGTACCTGGGGCGCGTGGCCTCGAGGATCTCGCGGGTGTAGCCGGGGCGGTAGCGCCGGCCGATGGCGCAGAGGCAGACCACGTCGGCCTCGCAGCGGCGCACGCGGGCGGTGTCGTAGTCGGCGCTGTCGACGTGCAGGATGCGCAGGCCACCCCACTCGGCCCACCAGGTGTAGACCTGGCCGTGCTTCATCTCACCGGCCTTGGGCGGCCACTTCAGCGGCTCGGTGATGTGCCCCGAGGGGTAGCCGCCGCGGCCGAACAGGAACCTGCCGTGGTTGGAGGGCAGGGCCTTGGCGCGACCGTGGACCAGGGTGACCTCCTCGTCGGGCTGCACGGTCACGATCTGGTCCTCGGGCAGGCCATAGCCACGGGCCACGTTGGCGGTCGAGGGGCAGCCGTAGAGCGACGCGCCGGTCTGCAGGCAGAGCTCGGGCGCGCCCAGGGAGTGGTCGTAGTGCGCGTGCCCGACGAGCACGGCGTCGGCCTGGGGGTAGACCTCGCGGAGCAGGGCCTTGTCGGGGCTCAGGCGACCGAAGGCGGTCTGGCGCAGTCCGGTGCGCGTGACGAAGGGATCCAGCACCAGGGTCTTCTGTGCGTTCTCGAGCGCGAAGCCGGCCACGCCGGTCCAGCGCAGCGTGTGCTCGCCCTGGCTGTCGCCCTTCCAGTACAGCTGCTCCGGGGCGGGCCGCGTCAGCAGCTGGTGGATCACTCGTCGGCGCCCGTCGCGGGGCGGGCGGGCACCTCGGTCAAGGTGGGCTCGGACTGCTGCAGCTTCTGGAGCGTCTGGACGCAGGTGCGCTCGGCGTAGCCCACGATCTTCTCGCCCGGGTCGACGGCGACGACGACGTGCGACAGGGCGACCTGCTCGAAGTCGACGTGGCAGGGAGGGGGCGCGCAGTCGACCTGGTAGAGGTCGCCGGTGACGCTCATGCGTCCGGAGCAGCGCGTCGTGTAGACCGAGCCGAAGCCCTGGTTCATCACCACGGACTCAGGGCAGCCGATCAGCATCATCAGGAGCAGGGTCATGGGCGCGCCTTAACCCGCGAACAGGGCTCGGATCGCCAGGTATTCCGGGCTGAACTGGCCGTCGGCGTCGCGGATGACCAGCGCCTCGGCGTCCCGCCGCGCGCCCCGCCAGCCGCAGGTGAACAGCGCGATGGTGGGTGGCTTGCCGGGCCCGAAGATCACGTCCTGGCGCTCGAGCAGGACCAGGCCGGCCCCAGCGATGGCCAGCTCGGGGCGAGGGTCGACGCCCGAGTGGCAGAAGACGAAGCGGCCTTCGGGCGCCAGAGCGCGGGCGGCGGCGGCGCAGTAGTCGAAGACGTCGCCTTTGAGCTCGAAGCGCGCCCCGGCCTTCTGAGGGTGCTGCGGCAGCACGCCCCGGCCGACTGGGATGTACGGCGGCGAGCCCGTGACGAGCTGGAAGTCGGGGCTCAGGTCCGCCTCGCGCAGGTCCCCGAGGCGGGCGTCGACGTCCACGCCGTTGTGGGCCCAGCTGCGCTTCGCCAGGGTCCAGGAGAGCTCCTGCACCTCGACGGTGGTCACCGAGGGCGAGCCCCGCAGGAGGTGCAGGCACTGCAGCGCGACCGAGCCGATGCCCGAGCCGAGATCCAGGTAGGACTCGGGCGAGGGCACCGCGGCGGCGCCCTTCCACGCGGTGAGCTGGTCGTCGCTGCTGAAGCGGTGGCCCTTGCGGAGCTGGAAGATGTGCCAGTCGCCCGCGATCCGGTCGAGCGTCTCGTCCGACATCAGGGAGCGAGGTCGACGGGCACGGGCTTGGGGAGCAGGCCCTTGGCGTGGGCCCTGCGGTAGAGCTCCTCCAGGCCCCGGACCGCGGCGTCCGAGTAGCCCAGGGTCTCGCCGTTGGCGTACATGTCCAGGTACTGGCTCACGCGCTCGGCGCTTCCCAGGGCTCCGCCGCGGGCGAGCAGCCAGGCGATGGCCTCGTCTCGGTGCTCGAGCGCGTGCGCGATGCTGGCCTTGAGGACCCGGCTGGCCTCGGCGATGCCCTGGGGGCCGAGGCGGCGGCTGATCACGTTGCCCCCCAGCGGCAGCGGCAGGCCGGTCTGCTCCTTCCACCACGCGCCGATGTCGACCACCTGGTGGTAGCCCAGATCCGCGAAGGTCAGCCGCCCCTCATGGATGACCAGCCCGGCGTCGACCTCGCCCGCCTCGAGCGCCTGGAAGATGCGCTCGTAGGGCGTGATCGGCACCGTGCTGGCGGCGAAGTCGTCGAGGATGAGCCGGAGCACGAGGTAGGCGGTGGTGGTCTCGCCGGGGATGGCGATGCGCTTGCCCTCGAGCTCGGAGAGGCCCATGGGCTGGCGCGCGATGACCACCGGGCCGTAGCCGTCGCCGACGCTGCCGCCGTGGGGGAGCAGCTGGTAGCGGTCGGCGATGCGTGGGTAGAAGCCGACGCTGACGGCCGTGACGTCCGGCGGGTCCAGGTCGTCGGCGACGCGGTTGAGCGCGTCGGTGTCGGCGGTCGAGATGTCCCAGGTGAAGGGCCCGGGATCGATGAGCCCGTCC
>CALGIB010000043.1 GCA_937915955.1 uncultured Pseudomonadota bacterium | reverse complement strand
CGCTACCTCAGCCCCTTCCCCAAGAACCTGGGCGAGGTGCTGGCCCGCTACGAGAAGGTCATCGTGCCCGAGATGAACCTGGGCCAGCTGCACAAGATCCTCCGATCGACCTACCTGCTCGACGCCGTCTCGGTGCCCAAGATCCAGGGACAGCCCTTCAAGGTCAGCGAGATCACCGCCGCCATCAACTCCGCCCTGGAGGCCTGAGATGAAGATCGAAGAGAGCCACGTCATCGAGGCCGACAACGAGGACCCGCCGACCTTCAAGAAGAAGGACTTCATGTCGGATCAGCAGATCCGCTGGTGTCCCGGCTGCGGCGACTACTCGATCCTCAGCCAGGTCCAGACCGTGCTGGCCGACCTGGGCAAGCCCCCCCACGAGGTCGCGATGATCTCGGGCATCGGCTGCAGCAGCCGCTTCCCGTACTACATGAACACCTACGGATTCCACACGATCCACGGCCGGGCCCCCGCCTTCACCAGCGCGGTGAAGTGTGTGAACCCCGACCTGTCCGTGTGGATGATCACGGGCGACGGCGACGGCCTGAGCATCGGCGGCAACCACACCGCCCACCTGCTCCGCCGCAACCTGAACATCGTCGCGATGCTGTTCAACAACCGCATCTACGGCCTGACCAAGGGCCAGTACAGCCCCACGTCCGAGGTCGGCAAGAAGACGAAGTCCTCGCCCATGGGCAGCCTGGACGCGCCCTTCGTGCCCCTGAAGTTCGCCCTGGGCGCCCGCGGCAGCTTCATCGCCCGCAGCGTCGACGTCTTCGCCAAGCACCTGCGCGAGACCCTGGCCAAGGCCGAGGCCCACCAGGGCACGGGCTTCGTCGAGATCTACCAGAACTGCAACATCTTCAACGACGGCGCGTTCGCGGGCTTCACCGAGCGCAAGCTGCGGGACGAGCACGTGCTCTACCTCGAGCACGGTCAGCCCATGACCTTCGGCTCCGAGGAGGCCCCCAAGGGCGTCATCCTGGAGAACCTGCGACCCAAGGTCGTCGACCTGGGCGAGCGCTACGCGGCGGCGGACTGCATCGTGCACGACGAGTACAACAGCATGCTCGCCGGCATGCTGGTCGAGATGGACTACCCGGACTTCCCGGTGCCGCTCGGCGTGCTCTACCGCGAGGACCGCACGCCCTACGACCAGGCCTTCAACGCTCAGCTGCAGGCCGCCAAGGACAGCAAGGACGCCGACCTGACCAAGCTGCTGGCTGGCCGCCGGACCTGGGTCGTGAAGTAGGGCCCAGGCCCTACTCGGAGAGCAGCCGGTCCAGCTCGGCGCGCACGGCGGCGACGTCGTGCTGCCTGGCGATGTAGGTGATCACGCCGCCCTGGTCGACGATGACCTGCAGCGGGAAGGGCGCGTAGCCCTGGCCGGCGCTGCTGTAGCTGCGGTAGAGGCCGCCGTGTTCATCCAGCAGCACGGGGATGCCCGAGATGTCAGCTTCGATCGCGAAGGTGTAGGCCATCTCCTCGCTCTCCTCGACGTTGACCAGCAGGACCTGCACCTCCTCACCGTAGACCTCGGCCACCGCGCTCTGGATGTCTGGAACCTCCAGACTGCAGACGGGTCACCAGGTGGTGAAGTAGGCGATGAAGACGGGTCGGCCCCTGTAGTCGGCGAGATCGAAGCGCTCGGTCGACGCCGAGGGCGGCACGAAGCCCTCGAGCACCATCTCGGGGTGGGCGGCGCCGATCGAGCCCTCGGTCTCGCGCAGGGACAGCCTCGAGCTCTGCTCGTCCGGGTCGTTGGTGAGCAGGCGCACGTCGCTGCTGCCCTTCCAGGGCGCCACCGGGGTCAGGCTGAACACCCCCGAGGCGCCGGGGGCCAGGGTCATGCTCGACGGGCTCGCGGAGACCACGTCCTGGTCGGGCAGCTCCAGCTCCAGATCGAAGGCGCCGTAGTTGGTCAGCTCGACGGCCAGGGTCTCCGTGCTGCCAGGCGACACCCATATCTGGTTCGGCGGGTGCAGCTCGGGGCCGGCCACACCCTCGTTCAGCTTCAGCGGGGTCAACCAGCCCCAGTCCAGCACCGTCAGCGTGCCGTCTCGCGCGGCGACCGCCCAGGCGCTCTGGATGGGCTGCTCGTGGCCCAGGACCACCGGCTCCTCGCCGCCCAGCCAGGCGGCCACGATGACCTCCCATGCAGCGACGTAGAGCATGTCCCCGTCGAGCGTGACGTTGAAGGCGCTGCCCGGCATGTCAAGGGCGCCACGGTAGCCGAGGCGGTCGCCCTGGACCTCGAAGACGTCCACACCCTCGGAGCCCATGGCGACGGCGACGTGGTGGCCGTCGAAGGCGATGTCCCGTCCGCGTCCGCGCAGGGGCAGGCGGTCCAGCTCTGAGGGGCTGGCCGAGCCCAGGTCCAGCAGGACCAGCTCGTCGTCGTCGGTCACCAGCGCCACTTCGCCGATCAACGCCACGCCCCCTGCGAAGGTGGCGGGGACCTTCGCCAGCAGGTTCAGCTGGTCGTCGAGGAGCAGCGCGCCCTCCTCCTGGGCGCCGACCAGCACGAGGCCGCCGTCGGCGGAGATGTCCTCGTGGTAGCCCTCGGTGAGGGTCTTGCTGGCGCTCTTCTGCGGTGTGCCCGAGCTGAGGTCGAGCTTGGTGATGGCCCCGGTTCGACTCGCCGCGTAGACCCGATCGCCGTCCAGGTCCATGCGGTAGACCCGCTCCAGGCCGCCAGTGGCCAGGCTCTCGCCGGTCGCGGGGTCGGCCAGCATCCACCCGCCCTGGCCCATGGCGAGCAGGCGTCCGTCCTCCAGGATGGCGCCGTCCAGGAACTCCCAGCCGTCGTGGGCCGTGCCGGTCAGGGCCTCGAGCGGATCGCCCAGCTCGAGCTCGGGCACCCAGGCCTCGCTGTCGAGCCCGGTCTCCCCCCTGGGGCTGTCCTCGCCCGAGGGGCTGCCCTGCGGATAGCAGTTGCCGTCCTCGCGTCGCTCGAACGCGGCTGGACAGGGCGCCGCGGTGCAGGCCAGGGAGAGCAGGACCATGGAGGCCGGATGCCGCGTCCAGCCTCGGGTTTCCAGGTTAGCGAGGGCCATGCCTCGCCTCGTAGTCTTCGACCTCGACGGGACCCTCTCGGACAGCCGGGAGGCCATCGTGCGCACGTTCGAGGCCGCCTGCCTCGATCACGCGGTCCCTGCCCCCACCGACCAGGCCGTCGCCGACCTGATCGGCCTGCCGCTCGTACACATGTTCGAGACGCTGACCGGGGGCCCGGTGCCGGCGATGGTCCAGACCTACAAGGATCGCTACGTCGAGTTCGACCGCCTGCACACTCGCTTGTTTCCGGGGATCCTGGAGCTGCTCATCGGCCTGGCCACGCTCAAGGCCGTGGCGACCAGCAAGATGCAGCAGGGCGCCGAGCGCAGCCTGGAGCGGGCGGGCATCACCGCCCACTTCGACCAGATCATCGGGCACGACGCGGTGCCCAGGCCCAAGCCCCACCCCGACATGCTGCTCGAGGTGCTTCGGAGAGCGGGGGTCTCGCGCGATGATGCCGTCATGGTCGGCGACACCACCTTCGACATGGACATGGCGGACGCGGCGGGCGTGCGCGGCATCGCGGTGTCCTGGGGCGCCCACGGTGCCCACAGGCTGGCTCGATGGAGCACGGCTCACACGGTGGACGAGCTGCGGCAGCTGATCGGATGAAGCAGGCCTCGGTCGTCGCAGCCTGGTGCCTGGTGCTGCTCGTCGAGCTGGTCCTGGCCTGGCAGGGCCTGGTCCGCCCGACCACCACCCAGGTGCTGCTGGAGGTGGCCGCCATCGCCGTGCTCTGCGGCGCCCAGCTGCGGCTGGCAAAGAAGCCCTGGCAGGCCTCGGCCTGGTGGCCCGGGGCGCTGGCGATCTGGGTGAACGCCACGGCGCTGGGGCCGGATGACCGCCTGGAGCGGCTGTTCTTCGCCATCGGGACGGGCGTCGTGGCTTTCGGCCTGGTGCACCTGGCCAGCCGCAGGTTCGAGCACCCCCTCGGCACGCTGCCGCTGGCCCTGCTTGGGGCGCTGGCCGGGCGTTGGCTGGTGCTCGATCGGGCGGCGCGAGGGGACGAGGAGCAGTTCGGCGGCGTCATGGCCGTGGCCGACGCCAACGAGCGCGTGGTCGCCGAGCTGAGCGGGCTGCTCCAGGGGCAGGGCTCGGCGGGCGAGGGTCCACCGCTGGTGCTGATCACCGTCGACACGCTCCGCTGGGATCATGCCCTACAGATGGAGAGCTTCCAGCGGGTGGCCTCGCACGGCCAGGCCTGGGACCGGGCTGTGTCCACTGCCAGCTGGACGCTGCCTGCGATGACCTCGGTGCACACGGGGCTCAGCGTGCAGGAGCACGGGGCGGGGCTGACCAGCCAGGGCTACCGGGTGGCCGGCGTTGAGCGGCCCATGCTGGCGGAGCGGCTGGACGAGGCCGGCTACCGCAGCGCCGCATTCGTCACGAACTCCTGGCTCGAGTCGGCCATGGGCTTCGACCGCGGCTTCGACCTGTTCCTGCACAGCAACGAGGCATTTCCGCACAGACTGCTGATCGCGGGCATGCCGGATGGGCCGGCCCCGGTGGACGGCGCCGCCATCGTGGGCCGGGCGTTGGACTGGCTGGGCGAGCAGCCCGAGTCCGGCTGGTTCCTCTGGGTCCACCTCGTCGACCCGCACATGCCTTACTTCAACGCCATCGAGCCGGTGGGGCAGGCGCTGCGCGACGGGCACCTGCGCGGCGGTCAGCTGACGACCGAGGCCGAGCGCGCCGCGGTCCGCGCGGCCTATGCAAACGAGGTGGCCTACACCGATCAGGTCCTGTTGCCGCTGATCTCGGAGCTCGAGGCCCGAGGGGTGTTCGAGTCCGGTCTGGTCTTGATGACGGCCGACCATGGCGAGGAGTTCTGGGACCACGGGTCCACCGAGCACGGTCACAGCCACCACAGCGAGGTGGTCGAGGTGGCCCTGGCGCTGGGTGGCTCCGGGGTCGTCGCCAAGGGCCGGGGGCCGGCCTCGCTGGAGGACGTCACGCCGACCTTCCTCGCCGCCGCGGGGATCACGGCGGGGGGCATCGACCTCCGGACCGGCGTGCCGGCGGACCGTGTCGCGACCGCCTGGGGCAACAACTACTACCGGATCGACAGGTCGGCCCGGACCGCGACGAGCACCGTCATCGTGCGCGGCGAGCCCCGGCCCGAGGGGGCCGAGGTGCTGGCCTACGACAGGCTGGGCGATCCCCTGGAGGAGCGCCCGGTTGAGGTGCTACCCGAGGACCTCGTGCGGCGGGCTCGGGAGCTGACCGAGCCGACCTCGGGAGCGGCGGCGGACCTGAACATGGAGGCCCTTCGGGCGCTCGGGTATGTCGAGTAGGCAGGACTGTAGTTATTTCAGCTACTTGACTGTCAGCGATTGTCCGTGAGAGCCCCCTCGTGAGCCCCTCCGGG
>CALGIB010000042.1 GCA_937915955.1 uncultured Pseudomonadota bacterium | reverse complement strand
TGATGGTGCTGAAGCTGATCTCGCCGTTGTCGTCGCCCCAGATCATGCTGCCGACCGAGTGCCCCGACAGGACCACCCGCTCCATGCGGCGGGCTCCGAGCTCGGCCTCGGACCACACGCGGACCATCTGGCCCAGCTCGTCGCGGCTGTGCTGACCGCCGGCGTGCAGGAACTCGGCCGCGCTGACGGCCGTCTGGTCGGAGACCCCCAGCGTAGCCACGAAGTGAGCGCAGTCTTCCAGCGAGGTGAAGTCGTACTTCTTGCCGCTCCAGCTCAGCTTGTCCTGCTCCTTCTGGTTGCTGATGCCCACCGCGCCGCCGTCGTCGCGGTTCAGGCGGTTCAGGTGCGAGGCCTCGGCGCCGGCGTACTGGTTCATCCCGACGTGAACGATGCCGGTCTTGCCCGGGTCCGCCGCCCGGTCACCGGCGTAGTTGTTCTCCGCCTTGATGATGTCGATCACGCCCTGATTTCCGAGGAGCTCCTGCGAGGCGTCCGTCGTCGCCGAGCTGGTGTCCGCGGTGGCGGTCGAGGTGGAGGTCGAGGTGTCGCGTGGGGTGACTTCAGGCATGGGCGGACAATATCGCGAAGGCCGAGGCCCCGACACGCTTTCCGAGCGCCTCAGGCGCCGAGGAAGCGAGCGGCGTTCCGCCGGGCGATCGCCATGATGGTGCCCTGCGGGTTCACCCCGGGCGAGGTCGGCAGCAGGCTGGCGTCGTTGATGTAGACGTTGTCCAGGCCGTGCATCTTGCCGTGGCTGTCGGCCGCGCAGACCGTCGAGGTGCCCATGGGGCAGCTGCTGAACAGGTGGATGGTCGTGATGTTGACCTTGCCGCCGTGGGGGACCTTGCGGACCCGCTCGAGCTGGCTGGGCTCGGTGATCGAGGGCTGGCCCTCGATGGGGCTGAAGATCTCGGTCGCGCCCGCCGCGAAGACCAGCTCGCCCAAGCGCACCAGGCCCTCGCCCAGCAGGCTCATGTCCCGCTCGGACAGGTCGTACCGGATGAAGGGCTCGTCGAGCAGGGGCAAGCTGCGGACCGTGCCGGTGCTCTCGCCGCAGACCGCCGCGTAGAAGACCGCGATGCTGCGCCACTGCTGCAGGATGGCCTTCTTGTCCTCGACCTCCTGCCCCAGCCACAGCGCGATGTGGGGGAACGAGGAGTGGCTGCAGCCCAGGGTCAGGTTGGGCTTGAACTCTTCGACCTGCCGGACCGGCACGCCCCAGTGCGGGTCGTTCAGGGCGTCGGGGAAGCGGGCCGCGATGCGCACCATGGGGTGGATACGGAGCTGCTCGCCCACGTTGGTCAGCACGCCGCTGCGGCGCAGCAGGGTGGGGGTCTGGACCGCGCCCGCGCAGACGAAGACGTCCTTGAAGCGGATGCGCAGCGTCTTGCCGTGGCAGCGGGCCTCGGCCCAGGTGGCCTTGTTGCCTTCGAACAGCAGCCTGCGGACGCGGGTGTCGGGCTGCAGTCGGCCGCCAGCGGCTCGGAATCGCGGGATCATGGTCTCGGTCATGGAGCGCCGACGGCCCGCCCGGTCGTCCTTGTTCGCGTAGCTCCAGAAGCGCTCGATCTCGGTGCTCTTCCACCCCAGCTTGTCCGAGCCGCGCTGCAGCAGTCGGCTGTTGGGCGAGAGCTCGCCCGGCCGGCGGCAGACCTGCATCTCGTTCTCGAGCGCCGAGAAGTGGTCACCCAGGCCCTGCGGCGTGAAGTCCCGGATTCGGAACTCGCGCGCCCACCGCTCGACCGTCTCGTCGTGGGGGCGGTGGTAGAGCGCGGCGTTGATCTCGCTGGCGCCGCCCACGCAGCGGCCCTCGATGTAGGTCACGTTCGTCTTGCCGACGGTCGTGGTCAGCCCGCCGTTGCGGTACTTCTGGTCCATCTCGGCGATGGAGTAGGACTCGGCGGAGTCGATGCTGAGGTCGGCGCCCTCCTCGACGAGGAGGACCTGGTGGCCCTGCTCGGCGAGCATCGCGGCGGTGGTGGCCCCACCCGGTCCTGATCCGATGACCAGGACCTCGGTCTCAAGGTTCTGCACCGTTGTCCTCGACGGTGGACCAGTACACGAAGACGCCCATCTTCTCGTAGAACTGGCTCCAGGTCTGAAGCAGCACGGGGCCGTCGCGCCACTCGCGGAAGCGGGCTTTGCGCTGCTCGACGGGCTGCAGGTGGCTGGGCTGGCCGCCTCGGCTGACCCCGTAGGCGTCCCAGGCCAGGGTCATCGCGACCATGCCGAAGCCCAGGTGGGGCGGCATCTGCCGGATCTTGTGGATCAGGCGGTCGCGGGTCTGGTCCAGGTAGGCGTGGCCCTGGAACTCGTCCACGACCAGGTCGTGGAGCAGAGCCTCGACCACCGGCTCCAGGCGCTCCAGAGCCGAGCGGCGAAGGGGCTGGACCAACTGGAGCGGCGTCACGCCGGGCGAATCTGCTCTGCGAGGTAGTTGGGCAGACCGACCTGCTCGATCTGCTCGAGCTGGGCTTCGATCCAGTCGACGTGGACCTCCTCGGAGACCAGGATGGCGTCGAGCAGCACGCGGCTGCCCTCGTCGCCGAGGTCGCGGCACAGCTTGATGCCGCGCTGCAGGTCGGGGATGGCCTTGTACTCGAGCTCGAGATCGGACTGCAGGATCTCCTTGGGGTTCTCGCCCACGTTGATGTGCCCGATGCGCTGCACGTTGGGCAGGCCCTGGAGGTACAGGATGCGGTCGATGAGCTGGTCGGCGTGCTTCATCTCGTCGATGGACTCGGCCCGGATCGTGCTGGCCAGGCGCATGTAGTTCCAGTTCTGGAACATCTTTGCGTGCAGGAAGTACTGGTTGATGGCCGTGAGTTCGTTGGTCAGGACCTCGTTGAGGACCTGGATGACTTCGGGGTGCTTGACGCGGGGCATGAGCATCCTCTGGGTTCTGAAACGGGATGGGCAGGTAGCAC
>CALGIB010000041.1 GCA_937915955.1 uncultured Pseudomonadota bacterium | reverse complement strand
GCGTGGCCGCTGGCGCTGCAGCTGGTGGCCGCGCTTCTCTGGCTGAACTGGTTCCTGTAGGGTGCTCCGATGAACACCCATAGATGCCTCGGATGGGGCCTGGCCGTCGGCGCCCTCGTGCTCCTCGGCGTCGCCCCTCCGCCCCTCCACAGCAGCACCGGCGGCGTGGTCGCCTCGGACCACGTGCTGGCCAGCCAGGCCGGGGCCGAGATCCTCCGTAGGGGCGGCAACGCGGTGGACGCGGCGGTGGCCGCGGCCCTGGCCTCGGGCGTGGTGCAGCCCTCCAGCTCGGGCCTCGGCGGCGGAGGCTTCGCGGTCTACACCGACGGCACGAGCCCCGGGATCCTGGACTTCCGCGAGCAGGCCCCGGCCGGAGCCTCAGCGGACATGTTCCTGGACGACCAGGGCGAGGTCGTGCCCAAGGCCAGCCAGATCGGCGGGCTCGCCGTGGGCGTGCCCGGCGAGCCCCGAGGCCTGGCCCAGCTGGTAAAGGAGCAGGGGACGCTGTCGCTGGCGGACGTCGCCCGGCCGGCCGTGCGCCTGGCCCAGCGCGGATTCCCCGCGGGCGAGCACATGGTCCATGCCCTGGCCAGCAAGCCGCACCTGCTGAGCCTTCTCTTTGACGGCGCCCGCGTCAGCCTGGCCCTGGAGGAGAGCGTGAGCCGGCGCGCCCTGGCCGGCTCGATCAGGGCCTGGGCGCAGAGCGGCGGCGAGGCCCTGTCGGTAGGCCCGCTGGCCAAGGCGCAGGTCCAGACCGTGCGGTCCGCGGGCGGCGTGCTCACCGAGCAGGACCTGGCGGACTACCGGCCGCGGAGCCGCGAGCCCCTCGTGGGCACCTACCGAGGCTACACGGTCATCACGATGCCGCCCCCCAGCTCGGGCGGCGCCGTGCTGCTCCAGGCCCTGGCCGTGCTCGAGGGCTACGATCTGCAGGAGCTCGGCCACAGCTCCTCGGACCACCTGCACCTGCTGGCCGAGGTGTTCCAGCACGCCTACGCCGATCGCGCCGCGTTCATGGGCGACCCCGACTTCGTCGAGGTGCCGGTGGATCGCATGCTCGCGCCCGAGCGCATCCTCGAGATCCAGCGCTCGGTCTGGCCCACGCGGACCTGGGAGCGCGACCACTACGGCACCCCGACGGGCCTGCCCGAGGACCACGGCACGCTGCACATCTCGGTGATCGACGCGGCCGGCGGCGCCGCGGCCCTGACCACCACGATCAACACCAGCTTCGGCTCGCAGGTCGTGGACGAGAAGACCGGCGTCCTGTTCAACAACGAGATGGACGACTTCGTCGCCAAGCCCGGCGTGCCCAACGCCTTCGGCCTGGTCGGCAAGGAGTCCAACGCGGTCGCCCCGGGCAAGCGGCCGCTCTCCTCGATGACCCCGACGATCCTGCTCGACCCCGAGGGGAGGGTGGTGATGGCCGTGGGCGCCTCGGGCGGGCCCTTCATCATCAGCTCGACCCTGCAGGTGCTCAGCAACGTCGTGGACTTCGGCATGGACCCCGAGGAGGCCGTCTCTGCGCCCCGCATGCACCACCAGTGGGTGCCGGAGCTGCTGTTCCTCGACGAGGGCGTGCCGCTGGACGTCCAGCGCGCCCTGCAGAGCCGGGGGCACGAGCTCAAGCAGATGCCCTTCTTCAGCTCGGTCCAGGTCGTCGCGGCGGACGAGCATGGGCTCTCCGCGGCCAGCGACCCGCGCAAGGGTGGCTACCCCGCGCGCGAGTAGCCCTGGTACGGCGCGGACCTCGAAGTGTTAAAACGCGGGCCCTTGGAGTGCTGATGGCCACCGGAATCGACCTCAGGACCTGGACCTACATCGACATCCTTCAGCCGCAGACGGCTGCCTTCCTCGCGACCGTGTCTCGCGGGTACCACCCGCTGGTGGGGCAGGCGAGCCTGCTGGTCGAGGTCAAGCCCGGCATGGACATCAACGGGGTGACCGACGCCGTGCTCAAGCGCACCACCTGCACCCCGGGCATGCAGGTCGTGGAGCGCCACTTCGGCGTGCTCGAGGTGCACGACTTCGACCAGGGGCAGGTGCGCGCCGCGGGCGCCGCCATCACCGAGATCCTGGGCATCGAGGAGTCCGACCGCCTCAAGCCCCGCGTGGTGAGCGCCCAGACCATCACCGGCATCGAGGGCTACCACAGCATGCTCGTGAACCGGATGCGCCACGGCAACTTCATCCACGAGGGCCAGGCGCTCTACGTGCTCGAGGTCCACCCCGCCGGCTACGCGCTGCTGGCGGCGAACGAGGCGGAGAAGGCGGCGGACATCGAGGTGCTCGAGTTCCTCAGCGTCGGGGCCTTCGGGCGCGTGTACCTGGGTGGCGGCGAGGCCGACATCGCCGAGGCAGCCAAGGCGGCCATCGCGGCGCTGGAAGCGGTCGATGGACGAGAGAACCCCGGCGCGCCCGCGACCTTCTACTGAGCCCGCCATGCGGTAGACTGCCGCCTTCGAGGAGAACGCGATGATCCTGCTGACGCTGGGCCTGGCCTGCAGCAACGAGTGCTCGGACGTGGGCCGCATCGAGGGCACCTACGATGTCTTCGGTTCCATCAACGAGTACGAGCTCGATCCGATCGACGCGGACATGCCGACCTATGCGCCCTGGTACCACGGCTCGCGAGAGTGGACGTTCTCCTACGTGCCAGCCGCCGAGCGCTTCAACATCCTCATCGAGGGTCAGGAGCTGAGCGCGCGCTACGAGGCGGGCGACGGCACCTGCAACGCCTTCCGGCTCAAGATCCCCACCACCGAGTGGACGGTCGAGGTCACGGAGCTGGGCGACACCGCCGACCAGTTCAGCACCCACGACGCCGAGTGGGAGGCCGACATGGTCTGGCAGGGGGACGAGATCAGCGGCACCTACACCGTCAGCGACGTCTGGTTCGTGGACGAGTCCCGCGCCGGCACGCTGAC
>CALGIB010000040.1 GCA_937915955.1 uncultured Pseudomonadota bacterium | reverse complement strand
GAGCACTCGATGGTGACCTCGGTGTCGCTCTCGGACGGCAAGGTCAACAAGGCCGGCACCCAGGTCGACCTCGGGGTGGGCGTGCGCGCTCGCAAGGGTGACCAGGTCGGCTACGCCTACACCGAGGACCTCAGCCTCGAGGCGATGCGACGGGCCGCTCGGACCGCCGCCGCCATCGCTCAGGCGGGCTCGCCCGAGCGCTCCACGATGGACCTCAGCCCCCTGGTCCTGCCCTCGTACTACCCGGTGCGTCAGCCCTGGGACGCCGTCGGCATGGACGTGCGCGTGCCCATGGTGCGCGCCTGGGAGCAGGCGGCCTTCGCCATCGACCCCCGGATCAAGAAGGTGCAGACCCACCTGGTCGACGCCGACAAGCACATCCTGATCGTGCGCCCCGACGGCCGCCTGGCCGAGGACCACCAGCCCATGACGCGGGCCATGGTCATCTGCAGCGCCGAGGGCGAGGGCGGCCGCATCGAGTCGAACAGCTACAACCTGGCCGCGCGCGCCGGGCTGGAGTTCTACGACGACCAGGAGCGCCAGGACCGCATGGTCCGCAAGGCGGTCGAGCGCACCACCTTCCTGCTGGACGCGGGCAAGCCCCCCGCCGGAGAGATGCCCGTCGTCCTGGCCGCGGGCGCCAGCGGCATCCTGCTGCACGAGGCCATCGGGCACGGGCTCGAGGCCGACTTCAACCGCAAGGGCGTCAGCATCTACGCCGACAAGCTCGGCAAGAAGGTGGCCCCCGACTTCGTCACCGTGGTCGACGACGGCACCGTGCCCGGCAGCCGCGGCGCCATCAACGTGGACGACGAGGGCAACCTGGCCGAGCGCACCGTGCTCATCGAGGAGGGCGTGCTCAAGGGCTACATGCACGACGAGATCAGCTCGCGGCACTACGGCGTGGACCCCACCGGCAGCGGCCGGCGGGAGAGCTTCCGGCACCACCCCCTGCCGCGCATGCGGGCCACCTACATGGAGCCCGGCCCCCACGACCCCAGCGACATCATCGCGGACACCAGGCAGGGCATCTACTGCACCAGCTTCAGCAACGGCGCGGTCCAGATCGGCGCCGGAGACTTCACCTTCTACATGAAGACCGGCTGGCTCATCGAGGACGGCAAGCTGACCCGCCCCATCAAGGACGTGAACATCATCGGCAACGGCCCCGCGGCGCTGGAGGCGGTGGACATGGTCGGCAACGACCTGCTGCTGGACGAGGGCGGCTGGACCTGCGGAAAGGACGGACAGGGCGTGCCCGTCAGCCAGGGGCAGCCCACCGTTCGGGTCGCCGCGCTGACGGTCGGAGGTGAGTCGTGAGCCAGCTCGAGACGGCCCGTAAGGCCGTCAAGATCGCCCAGGACCTGGGCGCGGACGAGGTCAAGGCCTGGGTCACCACCGGCGGCGAGGTGGAGCTCCAGCAGCGGGCCGGCAAGCTCGAGCGCGTGCACGAGGCCAGCACCCTGGGGCTCTCGGTCAGCCTGCTCGTGGACGACCGCTTCTCCAGCCACAGCACCTCGGACCTGCGCCCCGAGGCCCTGCGCGCCTTCCTCGACAAGGCGGTGTCCGGGACGCGCTACCTCGAGGCGGATCCCGACCGCAAGATGGCGCCGCGGGAGCAGATGGGCAGCCTGGATCTCGCGACCCTGGACTGCTCGGACGAGGCCCCCTTCGAGCAGCGCGAGGCCGCCCTCCGCCGCGAGGAGGTCGGCGTGCTCGAGCAGGCCGTCCTGGCCGGCGCGGGAGAGGACCTGGTCAGCGCGACGGTCTACCTGTGGGAGATGCGCAACCGCGCGGCCTGCGCCTTCAGCAACGGCTTCGAGGGCCAGCGCGCCAGCACGCACTACGGCTACGGCGGCATGGTCACGCTCAAGGAGCCCAGCGGCAAGCTGCCCGAGGCCTACTCCTTCGTGAACAGCACGCACCTGGCCGACCGCCTCTCGGTCGACGAGCTCTGCGCGGACCTCTGGAGGAGCGCCGGCGAGGTGCGGGACACCTCGGCCTGCGAGAGCAAGCGCGTCCCCATGCTGCTGGACCGTCGCGTGGCGGGCCGCATCCTCGGCGCGCTGCTGGCTCCTCTGGGCGGCGGAAACCTGCACCAGGGCCGCAGCTGCATGCACGACAAGCTCGGCAAGAAGCTGGGCTCGGACGCCTTCACGCTGGTCGACGACCCCACCATCCCTCGGGGCCTGGGCAGCCGGCCCTTCGACAGCGACGGCTTCCCCGCGCGGGTGCGCCCCGTCTTCGACCGGGGCGAGCTGCAGACCTGGTTCGTCGGGCTCTACCACGCCCGCAAGCTGGGCTGCGAGCCCACGACCGGCTCGACCAGCAACCTGGTGATGGAGCCCGGCGCGCGCCACTGGACGGACATCGCCAAGGACATGCCCGAGTGCATCCGAGTCACCAGCTTCCTCGGCGGCAACAGCAACCCGACCTCGGGCGACTTCAGCTTCGGCATCCGTGGGCAGCTGTTCCGCGACGGGGAGTGGGTGCAGAACCTGTCCGAGATGAACGTGACGGGCAACCTGCTCGAGCTCATCGGCCGCTTCGTCGAGGCCGACAACGAGCCCTGGCTCTACGCCAGCGCGCGGCTGCCGACGCTGGTCTTCGAGGACGTCCAGTTCTCTGGGCTGTAGGTTGAGCTGGTGATCTCGCTCCTGCTGACCCTCGCGCTCGCCCAGGAGGCCCCGGCCATCGTGCCCGAGGCCGCTCCGCTGGACGAGGACGAGCTCGGCGAGCCGGAGCCCGTGCGTCGCGAGGGCATCTTCGAGGTGCCGGTGATGGAGGTGATCGTCACCGACGAGGCGGCGGTGGAGATGGCCCGGCAGGCGGTCGACCAGGAGCTCAGGGACCTGGGCTACGAGGCCCAGCGGCGGCGCGACGACCGCACCGTCTACATCTCCGAGGTGGGCTGGGAGAACAAGGTCGTCGTGCACGACGACGGCTGGATGTACTTCCGAAAGCGTCCTCCGCACGTGCGCAAGCCCCCCACGCCCCAGGGCGCCTGGTGGGACGGCGTGCCGGTGGTCGAGTGGACACCCTGCATCCTGATGCCGCTGCTCTGCGTGTCCACCGGCACACTCGGCGTGCGCCCGCAGCTGGTCGAGCAGAACAAGGAAGACGTGGTCGAGGGCACCGCCTACGAGATGCGCGACTACGCCGACACCATCGCGGCCGAGGCCCTGGGTCGCAAGCTGAACGAGGAGATCCCGGACTGGCTGGACATGCTCTGGCACCAGGGCATCGACCCCTACCAGGATCAGGTCTACGAGACCCACGAGGCCCGACGGCGGCACATCCTGGAGTACTGGATCAGCCGCACGGACAACGTCTACGGTGACGCCGTGCGACAGGTCGTCGAGCACTACATGCTCTACGAGATCCAGTCCTCCCAGGACCCCTTCACCCAGGACGAGATCGCCTGGGCCAACGCCGAGCGGCGCTGCGAACGCGAGCTGGTGCTCGAGGAGCTGACATGGTGAGCGAGGACGGCCTGCAGGCCGACGACAGCAAGGTCCGGGCGCTTCGGCAGCAGCTGCTGAACCCGATGAAGATGTCGGCCTGGATGCTGGCCAAGCTGCCGCTGGCGCTGATCGCCGGCCTGCGCGTCACCCACGCCGACGCGGCCTCGTGCGAGGTCACGGTGCCCTACGGCTGGCGCTCGCAGAACCCCTTCCGATCGACCTACTTCGCGGCGCTGGCGATGGCGGCCGAGATGTCCACGGGGGTGCTCGGCCTGACCGTGGTGCAGTCCTCGCCGAAGCCGGTCTCCATGCTCATCACCAGCATGCAGGCCGAGTTCGTGAAGAAGGCCACGGACACGACGACCTTCACCTGCGAGGCGGGCGAGGCCTTCGCGGCGGCGGTCGCCAAGACCGTGCAGGACGGCGAGTCCGTGACGGTCACGGCCGAGTCCATCGGCCGCAACGAGGCGGGCCTCGAGGTGGCGCGCTTCACGTTCACGTGGAGCTTCAAGCGCAAGAGCTAGCCACCTGCGGCCTGGCCGTCGTGACTCGCCCGCTCAGAGGAACGCGACGTAGAGCCCGGTCAGCAGCACCTGCACCGCGACCGCCAGCGCCGCCGCCTTCCAGCGACTGCGCGTAAAGCTGCCCAGCATCAGGCCCAGCATGGCCGTCTCGATCACGTTGATGCCGACCAGGCTCGCCAGCTCACCCAGCCCGAGGCTGGAGAAGGGGGCCAGGGCACCGAGCACGTTGTGCAGCACCGCCCAGGTGCCGAAGCCGGCCAGCGTCGCCACGACGAAGGGGTCCTTCACCGTGACCCCTGCGCGAGGGATGCGCACCGCCGGCTTGAGCTTGCCGATGGCCACGATGAGCAGCCCCGTGGTGATGCCGTAGGCCGCGCCGCCGGCGAAGGCGCCGCTGAGCAGGCCTGGGAAGATCCCCGTGAGTCCGGCCAGCGCCGGAAGGACGACGTAGCCCAGGCCGAAGGTGAGCCCCATCCAGGCTCCGGTGGCCTTCTGGAGGGCCAGCGGCTTGGGGATCAGGACGCGGTGGTCCGAGTCGGCCAGGTCCAGCTGGCGGGTCGTCGCGGTTGACATGGGGCGCTTCCGGAGCAGGTGCGGGTGCAGACATCTGGCCAGGCCAGGTGTTCCCTGTACGCTGGGGCCCCCGGGCACCTTTCGCACGATCCCCACAAGGCGGCGTCAGGCCGAGCCGGCCGCCTCTCGGAGCAAGCGGATCAGGGCCTCGCGCACCTTCGCCAGCGCCAGCGTGTCCCGCATGCAGTAGGCCAGCAGGCCCTCGCGCAGCTGCTCGCGGCGGTAGCCGGCGGTCTCGGGGTCCACCAGCTCGGCGTAGCTGGCCGCCGCCACGTCGCCGCCCACCAGCTCCAGGTCCTCGTAGCCCTCGTCCGGGCAGAGCACCGGCAGCACGCGCTTGAGCCCGAAGCCCGAGCCGAAGTCGGGGTGCACGCAGCCCTCCTGGACCAGCGGCAGCAGGTCCACCAGCCGCTCACGGATGGCGGTGATCTGTGGCTGCAGCTCGGGCAGGCCGGCCGCGAGCTCGCCCAGCGCCCTGCCCTCGAAGGCCCCATAGACGAAGATGGGCCCCGGCTCGTCCAGGGCCCGGATCAGCGCCCGAGCCAGCTGCTCGCGGGGGTCGCCTCGCTCCACCAGGAAGGCCTGGTGCCGCAGCCCGTCCGGGCCCGTCGAGTGCAGGCTGAACTGCACGAGCAGGGCGTCGTAGGGCCGCATGCCGACATACGGCGGCAGCGCCGGCGCGTAGGCCTCAAAGTCCAGGAAGTGCGCGGGCTCGTCCGGCCGCAGGCCCGGCAGCACCGAGGGATCGAGCAGGGCGCCGCCAAGGTTCAGGGCCTGCAGCATGCGGCTCTGCAGCCGGTTGAGCTTCAAGGGGCCAGGGAGCTGGCGCCAGTCGTCCATGCCCAGCGCGCGGGCCTCGCGGTGGAGGTGCCCACCCGGGGGAACGCGGGAGAGATCGTAGGGGCCCGGTTCGGGGCTGCAGCGCTCGAGGAAGGGACAGCGTCGGGGCCGGCGGCAGTGCTCGCCCACGCCGATCTCCGGCTCGAGCTCGGGCAGCTCGGGCAGCTCGG
>CALGIB010000039.1 GCA_937915955.1 uncultured Pseudomonadota bacterium | reverse complement strand
TTGCGCGGGGTGCTGCGCGGAACTCGCGGAACGGCCCAGCCCAGCGGTCCGACACGCCCCGGAGAGCTCGGCGCTCTCGGCCATCGACCCGATGCCCGGGTGGATGGCGTCGCTGCTGCTGTCCATGGCGGCCGAGATCAGGTCCTCGACCCGGTCGAGGCGAGGCACCACCATGTCGACGGTGCAGTCCTCGGCGTAGGCGGGGTCGGGCTCCTCCTCGGAGATCAACGCGACCGTCTCGCAGCCCGAAGCCCGAAGGCTGCGGTGGAGCCAGCCGGCCAGGGGCCCACGCTCGACGATCAGTATGCGTACGCTCATCGGCCCTTCCAGCTCGGCTTTCGCTTCTGTAGGAAGGCCCCGATGCCCTCCATGGCGTCTTCGGTCTGCAGGTTCGCTTCGAGCTGCTCGTGCAGGTAGAGCAGCGCGTTGGCGTGGTCGAGATCCGCCGACCGGTAGACCGCGTCCTTGCCAAGGCGGAGCACCGCGGGGCTGTGGCAGGCGATCGAGGCCGCCAGCGCCATGGCCTCCTCGAGGGCCCCGCCCGCGGCCGAGACCCGATTGACCAGGTTCCAGGCCAGCGCCTCGTCCGGGCTCAGGCTCCGACCGGTGAGCACCATCTCCAGCAGGCGCTTGCGCGGCATGTTCCGAGAGAGCTCCGCGAGGATGATCATCGGGAAGAGCCCGAGCTTGATCTCGGGGGTGCCCAGCCGCGCGGAGGGCTCCACCACGACCAGGTCGCAGGCCAGGGCCAGGCCGAAGCCGCCGCCCAGCGCGTCCCCCTGGCAGGCGGCGACGACGGGCTTGCCGCAGGCGTGCAGCTCGGCGAGGAGCTCAGCGTAGGCAGCCCGGGACCTGCGAGCCTCCAGCGCCCCCGTGGAGGCCATGCCGGCCGCCAGGTCGCCGCCCGCGCAGAAGGCCTTGTCCCCTGCCCCGGTCAGCACGGCGACGACCGCCTCTTCGTCCTCGGCCAGGCGGCGCAGCGCCGCGCGCAGCGCCTCGACCAGCTGGGGCGACAGGGCGTTTCGCCGGTCGGGCCGGTTCAGGGTCAGCAGGGCGATGCCGCCGCGGACCTCGTAGAGGACGAGCTCGTCGCTCACGGTGTTCCTCCAGGCCGCGCGAGGATAGCAGCCGGCATGAAGCTGGGCATCCTCGGCCAAGGCCGCCTCGGCAGCAGCATGAGCCTGTTGCTCCGGGCGGCGGGCCACGAGGTGCACACCTGGGTCCGGGGACAGCCCTTCCCAGACTGCCAGCTGGCCTGGATCTGCGTGAGCGACGGGGCTCTGGCCGAGGTGGCCGCGGCCCTGCCCCCAGGCCCTGTGGTGCTTCACGCGAGCGGCGCGACGGACCTGAGCCCGCTGAGCTCCCACGCCGAGCACGGCAGCCTGCACCCCTTGCAGTCCTTCCCGGGGCCCGAAGTGGCGCTCCCCCCGCTTGGAGGCGTGCCCGCCGCCATCGCCGGCACCCCTCGGGCTCGTGCGCTGGCTCGCCAGCTGGCCGAGGACCTGGGGATGCGCGCCTTCGACGTCCCCGGAGACCGGCGCCTCTACCACGCCTCCGCGGTGATGGCGGGCAACTTCGCGACCACCCTGCTGGCCGCCGCGAGCCAGCTCCTCGTCGAGGCGGGCGTGCCACCCGCCGACGCGCCTGGGCTGCTCGCCCCGCTGGCGATCGCGTCCATCCGCCAGGCCGCAGAGCGCGGCCCCGTCCAGGCGCTCACCGGACCTCATGTGCGCGGCGACCAGGCGGTCGTCCGAGCCCATGAGCAGGCCATCCTGGAGCTTGTACCTGAGCTCTCGGAGCTCTATCGGATCCTGGGTGAGCACACTCTCTGCCTGGCGCGCACTTTTCCCTCCGATGAGGGTGCATAGCTGTAGGGCGACGACCGTAGAGCTGGTCGAAGGATGCCCCCCAGCTGAGTTGCCCCATGCCGACCCGGTGCTATGATTTGGATAGTTCTCGCGCCACGCCAGGGAGCGCGCCGATGCTGGACGCCTTCATCATCGAGCGAATTCGCCAGGAGCGACAGCAGCGTGACTCGGGCCTCCGTCCGGCCCGCATCCACGTGCCCCGACCCGAGGACGACCCTCGCTGGCAGGACCAGCAGCGCGAAGAGCGCCACCGCCAGGCGGACACCGAGCGCGAGCGCGAGGGCGACCGCGGCGTCGTCATCATCGACTACAACATCTGAGGCCCCGCCTCAGACGCCGTTGCGCGCCTGGAAGTTCCTGGCGACGGCCAGCGCCGCTCGCAGGAAGTCGATGAGCTGATCGGGAGGGAGTCCACCGGCCAGGACCTCGACCCCGAGCTGATCGTGCCGCACGCCGATCAGCTCGTCGTAGGTACAGAGCTCATCCAGGCTGTCAGCGAGCTCCCGGTCCTCGAGCAGGGGTCGCGCCAGACCCGGCATCTGGGCACGCAACACCCAGGCGCCCCGACGTCCGACCAGGCGCCACTCCGCGTCGTCCAGGTCCGAGCCCTGGCCGTGCGCGGAGAGCACCATCAGCCGCTGCTGGGCAGGCGACTCGAGGAAAAGGCGCGTGCGGGAGGGGTCCGCCGGCTGGACCAGCACGTCCAGGCGGCTCCCGTGGTGGGAGGTCACGAAGCCCAGCCCCTCGCGAGGATCCTGCTGGATCCGGGCCCCGAACTCACCCGCGAGCCGCTCCAGCTCGGGCAGATACGGCAGGTACTCGTGCGTGCGGTCCCGCGCGATCAGCAGGCCGCGGTGGACACCGAGCGCCATCAGGGCGAAGCCCAGGCCCATGCCCACGACCATCACGCCCAGCTCCACCTGCGCGGCGTCAGCGCTGGCTTCGTCGAGGTCCAGCAGCAGCGGCGCCAGCTCTGCGGCGTGGGTCGCGGTCGCCAGAACCAGGACACCAGCGAAGAGGAGGCTCACGGCCAGGAGCTTGGGGGAGAGGCTCTCGTTCACGGCTCGGCGCGGGTCCCTGAGGTCGCCGGGAGCTTAGTCGAGGCGGACTGAGCTTGCGAGGCCTGGGAGGGAGTGCTAATCGGGCCCGTCATTGAACCCTCTGCGCAGGAAGCCTGATCATGGCTCGTCGTTGCATTCTGACCGGCAAGCGCCCGAACACGGCCAACAAGGTCTCGCACTCCAACATCAAGACCAAGAAGCGTCAGCTTCCCAACCTTCAGAAGAAGCGCCTCTGGTACGCCGAGGAAGATCGCTTCGTGACCCTGAAGCTCAGCACGCGCGCTCTGCGCACGCTGCGCAAGAAGGGTCTGGCCGCTTTCGCCAAGGAAGCGGGCGTGGATCTGGCCAAGTACTAGCCCGCTCCGCACCTTCGTCGCCGCCCGGCCAGCCCCCCTGGCCGGGCGCGTCGTCTCTGGAGTCCGAGCAGAGCCAGGAGCAGGGGTGCCAACCCGGCGCTGCGCGTGGAGCCGCAGCCGCACGGGAGAGCCTCGTCCGGCTCGGCCATCGGCACGGTCTGCGTCACGCAGTGCAGGGCCCCGCCGGCCACAAGCAGCTCGCTGGCGTCAACCCCGATCACGGTCCAGTCCGGCTCGAGGTCCGTCCATTGCTCCAGCGCGGCCGCGCTCTCCTCGGGCAGCGCCTCGTAGCTCGGCACGACCAGCAGGCGCTGGCCCTGATGGACTGCGCGCAGCACGTTCGTGAAGCTGGGGAAGTCCAGCTCCCCGTCACCGTCGAGATCGAGCGCCTCGGGCTGGGGGATCCGCGCCACGCTCGTCCAGGCCTCGAGCGCCGAGGCGGCCTCGTCGAGGACCGGGTCGCTGCCCTCGCCCACCACCGCCAGCTCGCCGCTGAGCGCGACGAACACGTCGACGTGGTGCGTCCCCTCGCCCTCCAGCGTCTCCAGCCAGACCAGCTGCTCGCAGCCCGCGGGCTCGAGCCGCGAGGCGGCCTCTTCGGCGGTCCAGCTGTGGCTGGTGTGGATCGTCGACCCGCCCAGGCAGAGGCCGGAGCCGTCCCGGAGCAGGTTGCCGCCCTCGAGCGGCAGGTCGATCTCGACCACCTCGGCGCCCCAGCGCGGCGCCAGGACCTGGGGCACGGCGTCGTCGTCGTCGCGATAGCCAAAGTAGCGCGCGTCCCCGAAGATCAGCTGCCCCTGCTCACCCCAGACCGGCAGCGGACCATAGTCCCGCATCCAGACGCTGTCGGTCGGGCACCCCGTGGCCTCGGCGCAGATCTCCACGGGCACGCCGTGGTCTTCCAGGACCTCGACCAGCTCGGACATCGGCGCCTCGAAGCGCTCGGGCCACTCGGCGACCAGGACGGCCTCGACGGGCTCGTCCTCGGCGGGAGCCCGAGCCAGCGCCATCGAGACCAGCAGGCTCAGCGCGCGACCCTCTCGGCCGCCCGGCGGACGCCCAGGTCCCCGTCCTGCACCAGGGGCGAGACCAGCGGGCCCGCGCGGTCCGCGTCGAGGCGCTCCAGCGCGTTGACGGCCTGAAGCCGTACCAGCGCGCTGTCGTCCGAGAGCAGGCCCCCGAGGGCGTCGAAGGCCGGGGCGTGCCCCAGATAGCCGAGCTTGCGGGCAGCCATCGCGCGGACGTGCTCGTCCGGATCGGCCAGCGCACCGACGAGCAGATCGCCGCCCTGCGAGTGGTAGCCCAGCACGCGAGCCGCCTCGAGGCGGAGCTCGGGGCTGTGGTCCGAGAGGGCCTGCTCCAGCAGCGGGAGCGCGCGCTCGTCCGCCCGGCTCATGCCAGACAGCAGGATGCCGCGGACCTCCGGGTCGGCCTCGACGGCGTAGACCCCGGCCACGAGCTCGAAGTGTTCGGCGCAGTCCCCAGCCAGCGAGCGGGCCAGGGCCTGCCGCACCTCCGAGGGCTCCTGACCCTGGATCAGGCGCAGCGCCAGCATCGGGCTCGCGGCCTCCGTCTCCAGCCCAGGGCCCATCAGGCGGAGGAAGCCAGCCCGCGTGGGCATGACCTGGAGCTGGTCGACCAGCTCCACGTCCTGGGGGCTGGCGCCGCGCAGCGCCTGCACCTGAGCGTCCAGGTCGGACTCGAAGGAGCCGGCGAAGACCGGAGAGAGGAGCGAAATCAGCAGGTGAATCATCGGCTCAGTTCTCCAGCAGGTGGCGGGCGTCCAACCACCAGTCGGCGCCGTCGTCGGGGGTGCGGACCACGTTGGTGCCGCAGTGCACCTCGCCCATGGCGATGTGGTACATGTGCCAGTCGTCCAGGAACGCGACATCCAGATCGGCCGGAAGCAGGCTCACGACCTGGGCAATCATGGGGTCGTCCTCCTGCGCGTCCTCGTCGGTCCGCAGGTAGGGGTCCGGGAGGAACAGGGTGGTCTGACCGTCCTCGGCGTCGGCCACGATGAGGTTGGCCATGCCGGGGATGAGCCCGAGGGCCGTGCCCCCGCACCAGCCGACCTCCTCGAACAGCGACGGCATGAACACGATGTCGCTGTCGTCCAGGCCGAACTCCGTCTTGAACTGCTCCAGCTGCGGGTCCAGGACGTCCCGTTGGATGTCCTCGTTGTAGGCGCGCAGCTGCGCATCCTCCAGGATCTCGCCGACGCTGGCGTAGTCGTGGCCGCCCTTGGCCGGCGTGGGCTCGTAGCGCGTGAGCACCGTGTCGGGATCCATGGCCTCGAGCACCGCGTAGGCGGCGTCGATGTCCCCGAAGACCAGCTTGAAGCCCTTCTCCGAGCCAGGGTCGGGGATGAAGCTGCTGTACTCGTCGACGTGACCGACACAGAGCCAGCTGCTGTCGACCTCGACCGGGCTCTGCACCCTCTGCGCGGCGAGGAAGTCCTGCAGCTTCTGCGTGGGGGCCATGCGGCCGCCGTTGTCCCCGTAGTAGATGCGGCCGAAGGGGTAGTCGACCCCGTCCACCGTCACCGGCGGGCTGATCTCCAGGTTGCCGAAGCTGTCCTGACTGGTGGCCTGTCCGCCACCCCAGGTGCCCAGCCCGAAGTCGACGTCCTCGAACTGGTCCTCGGCCAGGTCGTCGAGCCCAGCGCCGGCTTGACCCTGACCGTTGCGGATCGAGTCGATGACGAACTGCATCGCGCCGTCGGCCGAGGTCAGCGTGGCGAACTCGATCTCGTCCTGGACCCAGACGTCGCTCTGGTAGGTGTTCATCCGCACCTCCTCGAAGCTGTCGCCGAGGATGCGGTGGTAGTCGTCGATCATGTCGTAGTTGTTCCAGCTCGTCCCGTAGCTGGCCCTCATCGAGGCGACGCGCTCGGAGGGCTGGAGGTGGTGGTTCAGGATGAGCGGCGCGCCCATCAGGAGCACCTCGACCGCCTCGCCCGTGGCGTTGTCGGAGACCACCAGGCGGCCCTCGGCGAGGTAGTCGCCGGCCTCGAGCTCGAGCTCGTGCGGGCCCTTGGCCAGCTCCAGCGTGGTGACCTGATCGTTCATCACCACCGCACCGCCGGACCAGATCCGCAGGCTCTCGACGTCGCCCGTCAGCGTCAGCGTCACCTTGTGCGGCGCGTCGATGGTGAAGACCGAGAAGTCGTTGTCCCCCTCGGGTCGCCCCTGGCCCCAGTCCAGGCTGCCGTCGCGGTCATCGTCGTCCACATTGGGCACGACCGGCACGATGGGCAGGTCCGCGTGGGCGAGCGTGCCTGGAGCGGCGTCCTCCGGGCCTACGTCCGCGTCCGGCGTGCCGACCAGCAGCACCCCGACGTCCTTGTGGTCGTCACCCCGGTTGCACGCCAGCAGAGTGGCGGGCAGGAGCAAAAACAGCGGTCCTCTGGGCATTGTCCTTCCGAGTCGTGAGCTGCAATGTGCCCGGGGCAGGCGGCAGCTGTAAAGGTCGGGGTAGCAAACAGCCTGTCCGGGCTCAGCTGGCCTCGACTTCTGCGATGAGTTCGTCAATCTGGGCGGCCTGATCCGTGCCCGCGAGCAGACCGCGGGCGCTCTGGAGAGCTCGCAGGGCGCCCGGCAGCCCGGCCGCCACGAGCACCTGACCGAGCATCGCCAGGGCCACCCCTCGCGCCTCGGGCAGCGGCTGGACGTGGGCCGAGGCGCGGAAGGCTGCGGCCGCCGCGTTCAGGTCGCCGATGGCCAGCTGACGGTGCCCCAGCAGGAAGGTCGCGGCGGCCAGCGCGCCGGGGTGTCGGGCGATCTTGCAGGCTTCGACGAGCTCCTTGGCCACTTGGAGGGCCAGCGCAGCCTCGCCCGCGGACTCGGCCATGGAGCTGGCGGCGTGCAGGGCCTCGAGCTGGTCCTCGCGGTTTCCGAGGTCGCCCCAGGTGCGCGCCTGGTAGCGAAGCCGGTCCACCGCCGCGCGGTGCTTGCCCAGACCGGCCTCGACCTGCGCCAGCCGGCCGAGCAGGACCGCCCGCCGCGGCAGGTCCCGGAGCAGCTCGGTGCCGTCCAGGGCCTCCTCGAGCAGCGCTCGTCCCTCCTCTCCGGGGACGAACACGGAGCGCTGGAGCAGGGCGTCGACCAGGACCGCGCGCTTGCCCACCCGTCGGGCCAGGGACACCGCCTGCAGGCTGATCTGCTCCGCCCGGCCCTGCATGCCCCGGCTCTGCTCGACCCGGCAGGCCAGCAGCAGGAAGCCCACGTGGACCGGCTCCTCGCCGGCCCCGGCGCTCAGCTCCAGGCCCCGCTCGACGTGGGACAGGGCCTGCTCGGCGTGGCCCTCGGCCAGCAGGATCTGAGCCAGCTGGTGACGCGCGGAGGACTCGCCGGCCTTGTCCCCTCCCTGGCTGTGCACGGCCAGCAGGTCTGCGGCCGCGCGCTCGGCCAGGCTCAGATCCCGTCGGCTCAGGGCCAGCTCCAGGCGCTGCTGGTGCAGGGACGCCAGGCCCTCGAGATCGCCTGTGCTCACCCGCAGCGGGACCGCCGCCTCGAGCTGCTCGGCGGCCTGCTCGTGCCGCCCCAGGTGGACGTTGAGCACGCCCGCGAGGTGCAGGGACGCCGCGGCGCCGGTCCGGTCCTCGCCGAAGCCTTCAAGGGCCGCCAGGGCCTTGTCAAGCGCAGGGCCGTAGTGCCCCTGCTCCTCGAGCTCGAAGGCCTCCTTGAGCAGGCGCATGGCGGCGCCGGTGTCCGCGGGGGCGCCAGGGGGCGTGTCGTTGGTCTCGCTCATCGTGCTGTCCTCGTCCGCCTTCGGATTAGCCTGCTGGAGATGACGGCGGTG
>CALGIB010000038.1 GCA_937915955.1 uncultured Pseudomonadota bacterium | reverse complement strand
GCGATGTAGTCCACGGCGTCGACGCCGGCCTCGTGCACGGCCTTGCCGAAGACGTCCTCGACCACCGCGTAGATGTCGCGCTTGCGGATGCGGGCGAAGTGGTGGGCCAGGATCTTGGTGGCGTCCCCGTCCACCGACATGACGACGCACTTCACGGCGCCGGAGCCGACGTCGATGCCGACGGTGATGGTGGGCTTGCTCATGCGGCACCTCGGAGCGCGAAGACGGCCCCACCGAGGGCGCCGGTGTAGATGCTGGAGGGGCTGATGTTGAGGGTGCGCTGGCCGTAGTTCTCTTCGATCAGCTGGCGCAGGGCCGACACCGCGGCCTCGTTGCGGGCCACGCCGCCGGTGAACGTGAACTCGTCGTCCACGCCGCCGGTGCGGGCCAGCAGGCTCATCGCCCGCAGGATGACCGCGCGGTGCAGTCCGGCCAGGATGTCCTCGCGGGCCTCGCCCAGGCTCAGGCGCTCGCGAAGCTCGGCCCCGGCGAAGACCGTGCAGGTCGAGTTGATGCGCACCGGGCGCGTGGACTTGCTGGCCATCGGCCCCAGCTCGTGCAGGCCGATGTTCATCTCGTCCGCGATGTAGCCCAGGTAGCGGCCACAGCCGGCCGCGCAGCGGTCGTTCATCTGGAAGCGAGTCACGATGCCCGAGGCGTCGATCTGGATGGCCTTGGTGTCCTGCCCGCCGATGTCCAGCACCGAGCGCGTGCCCGGGAACATCATGTGGGCGCCCAGGCCGTGGCAGAGGATCTCGCTGCGGATGTTCTCCTTGGGGAAGGGCAGCCGCACGCGGCCGTAGCCGGTGCCCACCGAGGACTGCACGTTCAGCGGGATGGAGGCGGCCTCCTGCACGCCCTTGCGAGCCGCCGGGGGCTCGCCGATGCGGGCCAGCGCTGGGTCGATGTGTTGGTGGAAGCCCAGCTCCAGCGGCTCGTTCTCGACCAGGATGATGCACTTGTCGTACAGCGACAGCAGCAGGTCGAAGCTGGCGCCGCCCTCGTTGCCGATCTCCTCGGCGAGCCGGAAGTAGGCCGAGCCGACGATGTCGCGGAAGAAGTCGCTGCGCCGACGCCGGTCGTTGGCGTTGAAGCGCGCGTCCTCCTCGTGCCGGATCTTGCGGAAGATGTGCTCGACGCCCTCGCGCGCCGCGCCCTGGAGATCCGGGGACACGCCGCCGCCGATCTCGTCGTGGATGAGCTCCTCGAGCCGACCCAGCTGGACCAGCAGCTGCTCCAGGCGGAAGGCCTCCAGCAGCTGCTCGAGCAGCTCGGTGCCCGCGACCTTCTCGACCTCGCGGCGGAGCAGGTTGAAGCGGGCCGTGATGATGGCCTCCGTCTTGGCCACCTCCGCCGCGCGGTCGTAGTCGCTGCGAGAGTTGGTGATGCCTCGGCCCAGGACCTCGCCGTGGCTGTCGAGCATGACGGCCTTGGTGGTGGTGGAGCCGAGATCGATGCCGATGAAGCAGTCCATCAGGCCACCGCCTTGCGGGCCGCGAGCATCTGGAAGTAGCTCTCGAGCCGGTTCTTGATGTTGGCCGGGCTGAAGTACCGAGGATCGACGAGGTCGGTCTCGATGAAGCCGCCGGGGATGCCGGTGCGCTTCTCCACCTCCTGGAGGATGACCAGCTGGCCGGCGCTGAAGCTGTTGCAGCTCTTGACCGAGTTGATCAGGAAGCCGTCGGCCGCGTACTCGGTGACGTAGTCGCAGAGCATCTGCACGCGGTCGGGCAGGTTCAGGTTCGTGTAGCAGCCACCGCAGTAGTCCGCGAGGGTGCCCAGCGGGTCCTTGGGGTCGTGCCGGAAGCCGCGCTCGTAGGTGCCGCCGACCTTGGTGTAGGTCGAGGCGACCACGCAGGCGCCCTCGTCGCTGAACATCTTCCAGAACTCACGGAAGTGCGTCCAGTTCGGTGGGCCCTCGACCACCAGGCGGAAGCGCTGCTCGTCCAGACGCCCGCTGGGGGTCTCGGGCCCCTGACCCGCGGCGACGCGAGCCTCGACCTCGGCCCGGAGCAGCTTGTAGTACTCGGCCCCCTCAGCGGTGCCTCGGAAGGCGCTGAAGATGGGCCCCACGTAGTAGACGCCACCGAAGTAGCTGTCGATCGGTGAGGGGCTGTTCTTCGCGGCCTCGAGCACGGCGACCAGGTCGTCCTCGGCCTGAGAGGACCAGGCCAGGCGCTGGGCCAGAGCCTCCTCGTCGAACTCCTTGCCCGAGATCTGCTCGAGCATCGGGATCAGCTTCTCCTTGAGCTGCTTGATCACGTAGGCGCGGTGCTGGGGCTCGAGCACGCCGTCACCCTGATAGGGCACGTGCAGGAACACCGTGGGGCAGTCGTACTCCTCGCGGAGGAGCTCGAACCACTTCATGAAGGTGTAGCAGCCCGTGTAGGACAGCAGCAGCAGGTCGGGCTTGGGGAGGCGCGTGCCGGTGGGCCCGATGTTGCCGGACTTCATCATGCCGACGTCGCACTTCACGTAGGTGCAGACGTCCTCGCTGTGCCCGTGCCGCTCCGCCTCGCGGATGTAGGCCCGGCTCTTGCCGCGCATGCCCGACTGCAGGGCGTTGATCTCCGGCAGCACCGGCAGGCAACCGAAGCTGCGGATCAGCTCGGTCAGGTTGCCCGGAACGAAGGTGTAGACGACCGGCTCCTTGGTCTCCGGGGCCTGCTCGAGGCGCTCGAAGTGGGAGGCGATCATCTGCTTCTGAAGGACCATGGACTGGTCCTTCTTCATCTCGAGCTGGCTCATCCGGCACCCCAGAGCTTGATGGAATCGGAGAACGTGCCGGCCTGCTCGCGGAAGGGCTGGAACTGTCCGGTGTTCTCGGCGTACTTGAAGGCGATGCAAGGGATCCCGGCGGCCTCGGCCCCGGCCCGCAGCATGGGGCGGTCCAGCAGCGCGGGGTCGCAGAAGCTGGGCGCCGCGAAGACGATGCCGTCGGCCCTGGCGGCCTCGACCCGGGTCTTCATCAGGTTGCGCTTGCCGTCGGGGTCGTCCTCGTAGATGACCGAGTTCTTCACCGACGTGTAGATGAAGGCCTCGGCCAGGGCCTGGACGGGGTCGCCGTCGGTGGACACCGGGCCCTGGAGCATGCGATTGCCCTGGAGCAGGTCGTCGTCGACGATGTAGCAGCCGGCCCGCTCGATGGTCTTCAGCAGGCCCAGCGGGGGCTGCTCGCAGAAGGCCCCCGTCAGCACGACGCGGCAGTTGTCGCGGGGTCGACCGGGCTCCTGCTCGATGGCGGACAGGTAGTCGGCGGACAGATCCATCCAGGTCTGCGCGGGCAGGCTCTCGAGCGCCCGCATCAGCAGGTAGAGCTCGGCGGTGGGGATGTCCCAGGGCCGGTCGCGGCGGTGGGCGTAGAGCACCTGCAGCCGCTCGCGGACCGCGTTGTAGTCGGCGATGGCCTGGCGCAGGCCGCCCTTGGGGTCCTCGCAGCCGGCCAGCTCGGCCAGCTCGCCCAGGACGTGCTCCATCTCCATGGTCCAGAACGGCACACCGATGCTGGGGTCCAGGACCTGGGGCAGGTCCAGGTAGCGCACGTAGGTGCCGGGCTTCTGCAGCTTCCAGATGCCGGACAGGTTGCGGATGACGTCGCAGGTGCTGGGGAACAGCACCGCGGAGAGGCAGTCAAGGCGGCCCGCGAGCAGCAGCTCCACCACCGAGCGCGGCAGGTGGCAGATGTAGGACTGGTAGCAGGCGTCGCCCTTGATGATCTCCAGGCGGTCGCCGCCGCCGTGTACGCCGACGGGCAGCATGCCGACCGCAGCGATCAGCTCCCGGGGTGCGTAGACGGGCAGGTAGCCGGCGGCCTTGCGGCCAGGCACCTCGGCCAGCCACTCCTTGACGTGGTTCAGGTCCAGATCGCAGGCCAGGGCGTCAGCCCGATCCACGACCGCTGCTCGAAGACTCATGCGTGACTCCAGTCCGGCTTGCGGCGCTCGATAAAGGCGGTGAGGCCCTCGACGGGGTCCTGGCAAGCCATCAGCTCCTCCAGGTACAGGCGCTCCAGCTCCGGCAGCTCCTCGCGCAGGGCCTGGCGCACCGGGGCGCGGCTGGCCCTCCAGGCGAAGCGCACGGCGACGGCGGAGCGGGGCAGGAGGTGGGTCTCGAACCAGCCCCTCCAGGCGGCCTCGAGGTCCTCGCTGCAGTCCTCGGCCAGGCCGATGGCCACGGCCTCCTCGGCCCCCACGGAGCGACCCGTCACGACCAGCTCCGAGGCCCGGTTGCCGCCCAGGCGCCAGCGCAGCCCCATGGCCGCGATGGGCGGGAACACCCCGAGGGTGACCTCGGGCACACCCAGGTTAGCGCTGGGGCTGACCAGCACCCGCCCGCACCAGGTGGCCAGCTCGAAGCCGCCGCCGAGGCAGGCGCCCCGGACCAGGGCCAGGGTGGGGACGCCCACGTCCTCGAGCTCACGAAAGAGGGCGTGGAAGCCGGGCAGCATGACCTCGACCTGGACCGGCAGGTGCTCGGGGACCGAGGCGCCGAAGCTGAAGTGCTTGCCCGCGCCCTCGAAGATCAGCAGCTTCAGCTGAGGCCGCCCCAGGGTGTACAGGTGCTGGCGGATGGCCGTGAGCAGCCCAGCGTCGAGGATGTTGCCCTTGCCGTTGTCGAGCAGGAGGTGCTCGATCTGGCCGTCGTAGAGCGAGGTGGTCTTCAGCATCCGAGGCCTCCGGGGACCAGGACCTGGCGCTGCGAGCAGGCGTGGCCGTGCACCTCGCCGAAGATCGCGGCGATCTCGTCGAGCCGCCGCAGCTTCGTGTGGGAGAGCAGGTCGACCCGGCCGTCGAGCACCAGCCGGACGATCTCGGGGTAGAGCTCGGGCGGGCAGCCCCAGGTGCCGATGGCGCGGGCGTCGAAGGCCATCAGGTTGGACAGGCGCAGCTCGAGCTTGCCCATGGTGAAGCCGACGACCATCAGGGTCGCGCCGTGCACGAGCAGCCCGAAGGCGGTGTTCTGGCCCGGGGCGGTGCCCGAGCACTCGAAGATCACCCAGGCGTCGGGGTCCACGCCGGCCTCGCGGGCGGCGGTCTGGATCTGCTTGCGGAGGACCTTTCCGGGGTGCGCGCGAGGGTCGAGGGCCAGATCGCAGGCGGGGTTGCCGGCCAGCTTGCCGGCGTCCACGTCGAGGCCGACCACGAAGGCGCCCGCGGCCTTGGCGAGCTGCGCGGCGTAGCCACCGACCCCGCCCAGCCCGACGACGACGGCGACCTGTCCGGCCTGGAGCCCGCTCTTCTTCAGCGCGCTGTAGGGCGTGCTGACCGCGTCCGCGATGACCGCCAGGTGTGCGAGGTCCATGCCCTCGGGCAGATCCTGGGCCACTTCACACAGGCCTCTGCTGGGAACGACGCAGTGGGTCGCGAAGCCCCCGTCTCGGTCGTTTCCGGGCATCACCTGGCGCTTGCAGGTCATCGAGCGGCCGGCGCGGCAGCGGCTGCAGTCGCCGCAGGGGATGACGGCGGGCACGACGACGCGCTTGCCGACCCAGGCGGGGTCACCCTCGAGCACCACGCCGCTGATCTCGTGGCCGAGGATCAAGGGTAGAGGCTGACGAGTCGGCACGCCGTCGTAGAGGAAGCCCAGGTCGGTGTGGCAGACGCCACAGCCGGCGACCTGGATCAGCGCTTCGTCGTGCCCCGCGCTCAGCTCGCGGGTGGTGGGCCTGGGCGCTTGCCCGATCTCGACGAACTCGTAGCCCCTCGCCAGCATGTGGACCTCCGGTGGGAAGCCATGTGCAAGCGGCGTGCCGTCAACGGATCCCCGAGTCCGTTGGCTGGAGGCCCCTCAGGGCCGGCGCGCGAACCACAGCGTGTCGGTGCTGTTGCCGTCGTAGGACTCGCGCCCCTCCTCGGTGAACGCGACGATCTCGACGTCGAAGCCGGCGATGTCCAGCCGCTCCGTCAGGCCGTCGTCCGGGTGGGCCGACCAGATCGCCAGGATGCCGCCGGAGCGCAGCGAGTCGAAGGCGCCGCGGAGCCCCTCGTCCGTATAGAGCCAGGCGTTGACCGGCCGCGTCAGCGCCTGGGGTCCGTTGTCGACGTCCAGCAGGATGGCGCACCAGGGGTCCGGGCGCACATCGAGCAGGTCCGCGACGTCGCCGACGTGGACGCGCGTGCGCGGGTCGCGCAGAGGGTGGCCCGAGGCCCGGCCGACGTGCTCCCGGTTCCAGCGCACCACCGACTCGAGCAGCTCGGCGACGGTGACCTGCCCCTGGTCCTGGACCCGGCGCAGGGCCGCGGCGAGGGTAAAGCCCATGCCCAGCCCGCCGACCAGGATGCGCGCGTCGGCCCGCTCGTCGAGGCGGTCGCAGGCCAGATCGGCCAGGGCCGCCTCTGAGCCGTGCTCGCGATTGGTCATCAGCTGGCGGCCGTCGACGTGGATGGCGTACTCGCTGCCCCGCTTGGACAGGTAGATGACGCCCTCGTCGCCCGGAACCGCGCTGTGGTCGATGAACTCCCATTCGCGCATGGCAGACCTCGTGTGCCGGGTGGCCGCGCATGGATCCGTTCCCGCGCCCGCTCGCCGCCCTACGGGGCGCCTGATACCCCGGCGCCGCGCTGCAGGAGCGCGATAGCCTCGAGTCCGCGCACTTTCCTGGAGACCGGCTGAGCGACCCCCTGCCAGACCGCCACGCATGGGCCTGGGTCGCGCTGCTCTCGGT
>CALGIB010000037.1 GCA_937915955.1 uncultured Pseudomonadota bacterium | reverse complement strand
CGTCCAGCGGAGCCCGGTGGCCTGGCTGGCCACGCGCATCCCAGGCCGCATCACCGCCGCCCAGGCGCGGCACATCGCGCACGACGCCCGCCGCGCCGGCAGCCAGCTGAGGCCCCTGGCCGACCGCACCGAGGCCGCCGACGGCGAGATCTTCCGCTGCCTGACCCAGGTCGGGCTGGCGCTGCGCAGGGCCACCGGGGCCACCGACCGCCTGGATCAGCAGCTGGCCGAGCTCGAGGACATGGTCCGCACGAGCGACCCCGACGCCATCGACGATCTGCGTCGGGATCTGCTGGCCCGGATCGACCAGCTGCGCGGCGACGCGGGCGGCCCGATGGCCGATCTGAGCCGCCCCGAGCGCCCGACCTCCGAGGCGGCAGGCGGGCTCGGGGGGAGCGTCATCCGGGTCGAGGTCGTGGCCCTCGCGGACCTGATCCGCCGCTACGGCCCCGCCACCCGGGACACCGTCCTGCGGACCCTGCGAAAGCACCTCACCGGGACGCTGAGGGCCGGCGATCGCCTGGAGGCGCACGGCGCCGCCTTCCTCCTCTTGATGCCGGGCTGCTCCGAGCTGCAGACCGAGGCCGTGGCGAGCCGACTCCGCGGGGCCATGGAGAGGCTGCGCTTCACCCAGTCGGGGACCAGCTTCCGGGTCGAGCTGAGGACCTCGGTGACGGCCGGCGAAGACCTGGAACAGGTGGCCAGGATGCTCGCGTCCTGAGCCTCGGCCGGGGCGCTGTGGGTTGACAGGCCCCACGCTTGCGGACACATGGTCCCCATGCTCCTGCTGACCTTGCTGCTCGGTGCCTCGGACGACGACGACTGGCGCGCCGCGGACCTGACCAAGCGCATCTCCACCGGCGGGGACATCCGGCCCGAGGCCCGGATCCTGAAGGTCAACAACCGCGACCTGACCGTCGGCAGCTGCACCTACCACTTCGACGAGGGCGAGCTCCTGCCCGTCCGCAACGGCCGCGCCGAGGTGGGCGAGACCGCGGGCTTCATCTTCGAGGGCAGCGGCGTCCTGACCGTCGACTTCGAGACGCGGGCCGAGGCCTGGCGCTTCGCGAACCACATGGTGCTGGTCGGCGGACACAGCCCCGAGGAGGTCGCCCACGTCGCCGCCGGCGAGCCCTACCAGGTGCCGATCAAGCGCGGCGTGGTCGTGGGCCGCCGCCAGGACGTGCTCGACATCCTGCTGCCGCCGAAGGTGGAGATCGAGGGCGATGACCTGGGCGGCGAGGCCGACATGACCGTCCTGGTCGAGGACCAGCGCGGCGTGGTGACCGGCTTCATCCGGGCCGGCCAGACCCTGCCCAACCGCCTGGGCCTGATGCTCAAGGGCGGCCAAGACGTGCGCCCCCGGTTCGCGGACGAGCTGCTCCGTGAGTCCTGGGGCGGCGTCGACGACGACGAGCGTCTGGTCTACGCGGACTTCCTGACCTCGGACCACTTCGGCGTCGCGCGCGGCCCCGACGCCAGGATCGTGCTGAACCAGGACCGCTGGCTGACCTGCCTCGACGACGCCATGGGGGTCATGGAGAGCGGCGAGCGGGCCACGGTCTTCGCCCACGGCTGGGATCCCGACGGCGCCTACCACCGAGTGCGCTTCACGGGTCAGGACTGGCCCGAGGACCAGCGCCGCGACCCCCGCGTGCCGGCGCTGCCCACCCGGGACTTCGAGCCGGTGAAGGCCGACTTCACGGTCGACCTCTACCCGCTGCGGCTCCGCAAGTACGTGCACGCCACGGTCCAGTCCACGCTCACCCTCGAGGCCCAGCGCGACGGCGTCCAGCGCGTCGTCCTGAGCGTGCCTCGCTACGAGGGCCGCAACAACACCTGGAGGCTGCTCCAGCTCGCGGACGAGCACGGCAAGGCCCTGCCCTGGACCCAGCTCGGCGTGCAGTCCGGCGACGACGGGGCCGGGGGCCTCGAGGACCACAGCCTGGCCAGCGCGGACGTGGACGACTCCACCTCGAGCGAGGCCAGCGCCGCCCCTACCCAGGCCGGCCTCGGCGGCGGTGGCGGCGGCGAGGACGACAGCTCGGGCGACGGCAGCGGCCAGACCGCGGCGACCCTGCCCCAGAACCAGTTCGACATCGACAACCTGACCGTGGACCGCAGCTGGATGCGCTACGACATGGTCGTCCTCCTGGACGAGCCCCTGGCCGCCGGCGAGCAGTTCACGATGCAGCTGGACTGGGAGACCGAGTGGGACTTCGCCCAGATCACGGACGTGGGCGGCAACTTCTCCTCCGGCGGGCCGACGACGGGCTTCCGAAACCTCCTCCCCAGGCTCTACCCGGACGCCGCGGGCACGCGCTGGGACTTCACCGGCGAGGTCACCCTGCCTGAGCTGCAGGGCTTCGAGATGGCGACCTCGGGCAGCACCCGCCGCACCAGCCGCGACCAGCAGCGCGGCACCCTGACCTACGTGATCGAGGGTGACGAGGTGCTCCGGCCCGGCCTGGCGCTGGGCAAGTGGGGCAGCTGGGAGGAGCCTGCATCGCCCGGCTGGCCGGCCATCCAGGTCCACCTGCACCTGGCCGAGTCCTACGCGCTCAAGGAGTTCGGCCCCGAGCTCCGCCGGGTGCTGGCCTTCTACCGCCGCCTGCTGCCTCCCCTGCGCGCCAACGAGTTCGACATCTACCAGGGCGCCGACGGCCACCGGGCCTCGGAGCCCGGCGACGGCATGCTCGAGATCAACCAGCGCTCGGCCGTCGACAGCGTGGGGGCCGCCACCTACCAGAACCTCGACATCTTCGACCCCTACATGGAGCAGACCCTGCTCGCCCGCGAGGTGGCCCGTCGCTACTGGGAGGGCATGGTGCAGCCCGCCGGCAAGCGCGACTCCTGGCTCAGCTCCGTGATGCCCGAGGTCTACGCCAGCTACTACGTGCGCGGCGTGCACGGCACCCAGGCCTTCTTCGAGTGGCAGGAGAAGGTCCGGGCCGTCCTCGAGGACCCCCAGGAGCAGACCGACCGCCTCGGCAAGCCCCAGAACATGGACTTCTCGCTGTCGCTCACCGACACGGGCACCATGCGGGGCTACGGCGGCACCTGGCTCTACTACGGCACCTACGTGGTCGGGAACAGCCTGCGCTACCGGGTCGGCGAGAACACCTACTACGCGGGCCTCGACACGCTGATCGAGGACCGCAACGGCGGCTACGTCACCACCGACGACCTCCAGGCCAGCATGGAGACCGCCTCGGGGATGGACCTCGACGACTTCTTCGACTTCTGGATCGACGGCGGGTTCATGCCCGGCATCCGCGCGACGGTCTCCAAGCAGAGCGGCACGGTCCGAGCCTGCCTCACCAGCGATGTGCCCTTCGGCGTGGTCGAGGTGCCGGTGGTGGTCACCGACCAGGACGGCTTCCGCAGCCAGCAGGCCCTGGTGCGCGTGACCGACGGTCAGGGGCGCTTCGAGCTGAGCGAGCGCGAGGACGACGTCACCGTCGAGATCGACCCCGACGGCCTGTTCCTGTTCACTGAGCGCAAGGTGAAGGACGGCCCGACCGACTGCTTCGAGGGCGCGGAGTAGCATCGGGGCTCCCTCTGGAGCCTCCGTGCGCGTGTCCCTCGGCCCCTTCACCCCCATCGAGCCGCTGGGTCGCGGCGGCATGGGCGTGGTGTGGCGGGCCCTGCACGCCGACACGGGGCTGCCCGTCGCGCTGAAGGTGCTCCGGCCCGAGGCGAGGACGCGCGTGCTGCTCGAGGGCATCCGCAACGAGGTCCGGGCCGTGGCCAGCCTGGAACACCCCCACATCGTCGCGCTCTACGACCAGGGCCTGGTGAGCGCCGAGGCCTCCCGGGACAGCGGCGGGCGCCTGCAGGCGGGCACCCCCTGGCTGGCCATGGAGCTCTGCGAGGGCGGCTCGCTGGCCAGCCGGCCTCCGCACTCCTGGAGCGAGCTCAAGCGCATCCTGCTGCAGCTCTTCGACGCGCTGGCCCACGCCCACGCCCGCAACATCGTCCACCGCGACCTGAAGCCCGGCAACGTGCTGTTCGGGGGTCAGCGGCCCGGCATCAAGCTGACCGACTTCGGCATGGCCTACCTGCTCGATCGGCACCTCTCCGGTCGCAGCCGCGAGCCCTTCGGCGGCGGCACGATGGCCTGGTCCTCGCCCGAGCAGATCGAGCGGCGCTGGGCCGATCAGGGCCCCTGGTCCGACCTCTACAGCGTAGGCGTGGTGGCCTGG
>CALGIB010000036.1 GCA_937915955.1 uncultured Pseudomonadota bacterium | reverse complement strand
GCCGCCGCTGGTCGGATCGATGTCCAGCGCCGTGCTGCTGATGCTGGGGTTGTCGATCGTGAAGTAGATGCTGTACCAGGTGATGCACCAGCCCCAGATGCAGCTCTCCGAGCTCTGGTCGAGGATCGGGTTCGGGATGGCGCTCTCGAGCGTCGAGGTGTCGATGAAGCCGGCGGCCAGGCCCTCGATCGTGTCGAAGCCGTCCTCGTTGATGCGCGCCTGCAGGCCGTCGCCCACCCCGTAGCCGTAGCCGTTGAAGGTGGCGCCGGAGATGGCCGCGCGGATGTCAGTGGTCTTGTTGCCGTCCCAGTCCAGCGCCTCGGTGGAGAAGACGTTGGTGCCGTAGTCGAAGTCCTGCCACACCTCCCAGGTGCCGTCGGACTGCACGGTGGCCGCGTCGCCGTTGACCGACAGGCCCCAGACCCCGCTGTACTCGTCGCTGGCCGTGCCGGACACGTAGCCACCGGAGTCGGTGGTCTCCGTCCCCCGCTCGGGCACCAGGACCTCGAGCAGCGGGCCGGTGCTGTCGATCCAGAAGGGGCCGACGCTGTCGGACAGCGTGGCGTCCAGGGTCGAGGCGTAGACCGTGAACTCACCCTCGCTCCGGAAGGTCAGCGCGTTGTACTGGACCTTGACGTCCTCGCCAGGCTCGACCCAGAGATCCCAGCCCTCGTCCAGCGTGTTGCCGTAGGCGTCCACGATGGTGACCGTGGCCAGGCTGGTCTCGTCGACCTCGAGATCGGTGTCGGAGAGCTCGAGCACCAGGCTGGCGGCGGGTCCAGAGACCACGCGGAGCTGCTCGGCGTCGCTGACCACGCCGTCGGTCACCCTGGCGGTGTAGAGCCCGGGCACCGTCGAGGACAGCGTGTTGCCGGCCAGCGTCAGGCTGGAGCTGTCCACGCTCACGTCCATGTTCTGCACGCCGGTCTCGTTGTCCCAGGCGTCCCAGGCCCGCACCGAGAAGGTGACCTCCTCGCCAGCGTCGGCCTGGTAGTCGGACAGCTCGAGGTCCACGAGCGCAGGCGGCCCGGCCGAGACGTCCATCTGGACCTCGACCACATAGAGCTCGCCCTCGAACATGGTCGAGGCCGTCAGCGTGTGTCCACCGGCGATGGTGGGCATGAGGACGCCGTCCCCCCAGTCCAGCAGCTGCTCCTGTGAGGAGATCAGCATGAGCTCATCGTCCAGCGCGACGGGCTCGCTCGATCCGTCCATATAGGCCAGGTAGGGCACCTCGTCCCCGGCCGTCGGCGTGGGGTCCTCGAGGGTGACCACCAGCTCAAGGCTGGGACGGAAGGTGCTGTACTCGGTTCGGCATCCGAGGACGGCCAGGAGGATCAGGGGCATGGGAACTCCAGACACACGTCGGGCAGGTGCCCGACAATACCGCGTCCATGGGCGGATCGGGCGCCGTTCTCAGGCGCCCTCCCAGTCCTCTCCACCACAGACCGTGGACTCCTCGCCGTCGTCGTCCAGATCGCAGTCGATCCGGACCAGCACGGGCAGGACGAAGACATCGGTCGTGCCGCCGTGGCGGTAGCCGGCGCCCGCGCCTCCCCCGACCCCGCTGACGCCCTCGATCGGCAGGTCCAGCTCGAACTCTCCGTCGCTCCACTCCTGCGTGTTGCGGCTGAGCCCGACCCGGATGTCCACGCCTCGGCCGGGCATCAGGAGCTTGTCGTCGACCTCGCCGACCACGCTCAGGTTGCCCGCTCCCTCGCCCTCGAACGCCCCCAGCGTCAGGTAGACCGGCCCCTCACCGCGGTTCCGGATGCCGACCTCGACGCTCTCCGGCGCGGCCTCGTCGTAGGCCACCCAGGGGAACTCGACGTCCTCGGGGTTGATCTCCACCTCCAGGGGGTACTCGCCCGTCGCGCAGGCCAACAACCACAACATCCTCGGTCCCTCTCCGTGGTATGTAGTCGACGACTACATTGACGCTACACGCCTGAGGATAGCCATGATCTTCCCTCCCTGGAACGAGGAACACGCCGCGCTCCGAAAGACCGTCCGCGAGTTCGCGCTGACCCGCCTGGCCCCGCACCGCGAGGAGTGGGACAAGGCGCGCAGGTGGCCCGCCCGGGAGGTCTTCAAGGAGATGGCCGAGCTTGGGCTGCTCGGGATTCGTTTTCCTGAACGATATGGCGGTCTTGGTCTGGACTGGTGGTACACGGCCGCCTACGTCGAGGAGCTCTGCCAGGCCCGCAACGGCGGCGTGATCATGAGCACGCTCGTCCAGACGGACATGGCAACCCCCGTGGTCGCGGAGCTGGGCACCCACGAGCAGTGCGAGGAGTTCCTCGAGCCCGTCATCTCGGGCGACTACATCGCGGCGCTGGGCATCACCGAGCCAGGCTGCGGCAGCGACGTGGCCGGGATCCGGACGACCGCGGTCAAGGACGGCAGCGACTTCGTCATCAACGGCGCCAAGACCTTCATCACCAACGCCAACATCGCCGACTTCATCGTGCTGGCCGTTCGCACCGGAGACGAAGGCCACTTCGGCATCAGCCTGGTGCTCTTCCCCACCAGGACCAAGGGCTTCACGGTGGGCCGCAAGCTGGACAAGCTGGGCACGCACAGCATCGACAGCAGCGAGATCCACTTCGACAGCTGCCGCATCCCCCAGCGCTACCTGCTGGGCCAGGAGAACGCGGCCTTCATCCACA
>CALGIB010000035.1 GCA_937915955.1 uncultured Pseudomonadota bacterium | reverse complement strand
GAGGAGTCCCTCCTCCCAGTTCAGGGCCTGATGATGATGGCCATGTACCTGTTCTCGGTGGTCATCGCGCTGCCCGCGGGCTGGGTCCTGTCCAGGACGCTGCTGGTGGCGCCGCCGGCTCCGCTGGTCATGGAGCTGCCGCCCTACCGCCTGCCTCGTGCCCCGGACGTGCTGCGCCAGGTCTGGCGTCAGGCCCGCTCGTTCCTGAAGGACGCGGGCACCATCATCTTCGCCTGCACCATCGGCATGTGGCTGCTGCTCACCTTCCCGCGGGCCGAGGACGTGGAGACGCCCGAGGGCACCGTCACCGCGATCGAGCAGAGCGCGGCGGGGCGGCTGGGGCACGCACTGGAGCCGGTCATCGAGCCGCTGGGCTTCGACTGGAAGATCGGCGTCGGCCTGGTGGGGGCCTTCGCCGCGCGCGAGGTCTTCGTGAGCACGATGGGCGTGGTGTACAGCATCGAGGGCCTGGACGAGGACGACCCGGGGCTGCTGCGGGACCGCATGCGAGCCGAGATCGGCCAGGACGGACGGCTGGTCTGGAGGCCTCGGGTGGGGCTGTCGCTGATGGTCTTCATGGCGCTGGCCGCCCAGTGCATGTCGACGCTGGCGGCGGTCCGGCGCGAGACCAGGTCCTGGAAGTGGCCGGGCTTCCTGATGGTCTACATGACGGCGCTGGCCTGGATCTGCAGCTTCGTCACCTACCAGGGGCTGGGCCTGCTGGGATTCGACTGACGGCTCCTCAGTCCCAGGTCACCTCGAGCGCGGCCGGCGGCCAGTCCACCTGGAAGCCGCGCTCGCGACCCAGGAAGCTGAGCACCACCAGGTTGGTCTCGCTCTGCACCTGCTCGACCGGGGTGAAGCCGTCCTCGCAGCCGTTGGCGGCCGAGGTCAGGTCGCACATCACGCTGAAGCTGAAGTGCCCGGCCCCCAGGAAGGTGGCCAGGTCGTCGGCGAGCAGGCCCTCGTGGATGGGCAGGATCTGCTCCTCCATCGAGGTCAGCTCGTCCCACTCGGCGCCCACCAGCACCACCGGGACCTCGACGGCGGCCAGGCCCTGGGGTCCGAAGGCCTGGGCACCCACGGGCGTCAGCGGCACCGCGGCCCAGGCCCGGGCGTCTGAGAGGTCCGCGAAGCCGGGGCCGACCAGCTCCTCGAGGCCGCACAGGAAGCCGCCCTCGGAGGGGCAGGTCTCGGCCATGCCGTCGCTGTCGATCAGCGCGCCCGCGATGGCCAGGGTGGTGTAGCCGCCGAAGCTGTGGCCGATGATCGCGTAGCCGGCCTCGGGGTCTACGCAGCGCCCGAGGGGCTCGTCGGCGACCAGCGCGTCGAAGGCGTCCATCACGGCCTGGGGGCGCTGCACGGCGACCTCGGGTCGCAGGTCGTCGTCGATGTCGTAGAGCGTGTTGTTGACGTGGTCGGGGGCCACGACCAGGTAGCCGTGGGCCGCCAGCGTCTCGGTGAGGAACAGCGACTGCCAGCGGATGCCGGTGTTGCCGTGGCTGAAGACGACCACGGGCAGCGGCTCGGGGCACCAGGGATCGCCCTGGGTGCGAGCGCGGCCCGAGATGACCCCGTCGTACTCGAAGAGGCTGCCGCGACCGGCCTGCTCGCTGGGGTGCCAGGTCTGGAGGTTCAGCCCGTCGACGCTCAGCTCTCGCGTCACGGGGGTGAAGCTGCCCTCGGACTCGGGCGCGTCGAAGTGGGGCTCGAGCGCGGGCTCGGCGCAGGCCAACATCAGGGTGAGCATTCGGCCAGGTAACCGGGCCTCGGGTGGGTTCGCTGGCCGACGGGCGCGCTCGCGTCAGGCCAGCTGCTTGTTGTCGGGGAGCTTCATCAGCAGCTCGAACGTCACCATCTGCAGCACGATCATGAGCGGCGTCGTCAGCGCCGCCAGCACCCACACCGAGTTTCCGAGCGCGGAGATGACCGCTCCGAAGATGGCCACGACGAGGCTGATGCCCAGGTTGCCGTTGAACAGCTTCACGCTCGCCGCGAACGACTCCGACGCGCTCTTGCCGCGGAGCATGAAGCACTTCGCGTAGACCAGCGCGAACATCAGGTAGAGCCCTGGAATCACCATGACCCACAGCCCCAGGAAGATCGCCGCCATCGCCATCACGCCGAGCAGGTAGGCCTGCGGCATCTTGAATCCGTCCGCCAGGCTCTCCCACTTGACCTCTTCGCCGCGCGCGGCCTGGTAGCTGACCGCCAGCATCCCGATGAGCATCGGCGTCCCGATCAGCGGGAGCAGCACGACGCCGAACCCGGCCGACAGGAACCCGATCAGCCAGTAGGCGGTCGCCAGGGCCAGGCCGCCGACCATGAGCTGGCCCGCGGCGGCCTTGATGATGGGCAGTGAGCGCTCGAGGATGGTCCCAAGGCTGGGCTTCTCGACCAGGGCGAAGGCGTCGGACATGGGCTCGGCTCCGAAGTGCGCCACACGATATCAACGGGCTCGACCATCTCACCATCCGCGACGCTTCGCCGGCGGGGCGGTCGGGAGCAACCCACGCAGGCGAGGCGCCGACCCGCCCGCGCTAGCGATAGGCTCCCGCCATGTTGCTGATGTCCATCGCTCTGACCGCCTGTCTGTCCGAGATCCCGACCAAGCCCAGGCCCGACGAGAAGCCTCCGATCGAGACCGACGCGGACACGGACTCGGACTCGGACTCGGACTCGGACGCGGACTCGGACACCGACACGGACCCGGTGGACGACGAAGACTGCGGCAACGGCCTGGACGACGACCAAGACGGGCTCGTCGACTGCGAGGACGAGGACTGCGTAGACGTCTGCATCGAGGACTGCGACAACGACGCCGACGACGACGCCGACGGGGACGTCGACTGCGCGGACGACGAGTGCGTGGGCGCGCCCGAGTGCGAGCACGTCTGGACGGTCACCAGCAGCATCTCCGAGGGCCAGGCCTGGGTCGGCTACGGCCCCGACATCGACGAATGGGCGGGCTACGAGGCCGTCGGCTGGCTCAGCGGTCAGATCGTGCTCGAGGCCGCCAACGGCAGGGGCGAGAGCTTCGAGTGCCACGGCTTGGTGGACGCCGGGCCTCCGGTCTGGGGCGAGGACGGCATGAGCCCCACCTCGGCCAGCTGCGGCGGCTGCGACTGGAGCTTCGAGTTCGAGCCGCGGGTCGACCAGGGGAGCCTGGAGTGGAAGGGCTCCTGCCCCGTCGCCAGCCTGCCGATGCTGCAGGTCGGCTTCCGCTCGGGCAAGGGCAAGATCACCGCGGACATGCCCTCGGGCTGGGTGAACCAGTACACCGGCGGCGACTACGGCTGGGGCTTCGAGGACGACCACTACGACCTGAAGTGGGGCGTCATCTACGAGCTCGAGAGCAAGTCCGACCGGAGCTGGACCAGCGACGCGTACTGAGCGCTCGCTACTTCAGCCGCTTGACCGACTGGCCTCGCACGCCTCGCACCACCTCGAGCGAGCGCCCCAGCGCCTGGCCGGCGGCGTGGTGGCGGACCCGCTTTCCGCGCCCCGAGCTCCAGCGCTGCCCGCGCTTGTCGTGCTCCGCCCAGGCGAAGTCCTCGGCGGCCTCCAGCGCATCGCCGCTGTCGTCCAGCTCGAGCTCGGCGATGCCCTCGAGCTTGCGGCGGAAGGCCCAGACGGCGTTGTCGCAGTAGGCGGTGCGCTCGGCCCGGCCCTCGCCTGAGCTCCGGAGTCGGGCCCCCTTCCAGTCCCGGATGTGGGCCTCGCAGGCACGCTGGATCTTCTCGATGCAGACCTCCAGCAGCCAGGCTGTGGCGACCACGTCCGCGTGCCGCCCGAAGAAGTGCATGCGCGAGGCGCGGGCCATCGCCAGGCTGAAGACCCCGAAGTAGCGAGCCAGGCCGTGGGCCAGCTGGCGCTGCCAGACCTTGCGGGGCGCCAGCGGCACCCAGCGGTCGACCATCTGCTCGTCGATGCCGGCCTCGATCTCCACCTGGTAGCCACCCAGGCCGTAGGTCGTGACCAGCTCGTTGGCCCGGGCGGTGGCGGCGACGGCCTCGGGCTGGCCGACCTGGGCGGCCGCCAGGGCGTGCAGCTTGCGGATGCGGGTGACCACCCTGGCGGTGTCGCCGGAGTCGCAGGTCCGAGGGACCGGCGGCGGCTTGCCGGCCAGCGCAGCGCGGACGCCGCTGGCGATCCAGCGGTCCAGCTCGGGGGTCGAGGCCTTGGCCGAGGCGGACACGAAGCTCTCCGGCCCCCAGCCCCGTTGAGCGCCGTCCAGCAGCGCCCGCCGGAAGGCCGGGTCATGGCCGGCCCCCGAGGCGGGGTGGGCCAGCTCGTGGATTAGCGTGGCGAGCAGCTCGGCCCGGTCCCCGTTGGGGCAGGGCGAGAGCCAGATCCGCAGGGGCTGGCCGCCGCGCATCCAGACCCGGCCCCGGCAGAAGCCCCGGCGAGCCTGCAGAGCGGGCTCCACCAGCAGCTCGAAGTCCGTGGACAGGCCCAGCAGGCGGGCCAGGCGCCCGGCCTCCTCGATCACCCAGGCCGGGGCGGTCCCGCCTACGCGCTCCAGCGAGGCGACCTCGATGGCGTCGTGCTCCTGGCTGCCCTCGACCCCCAGCGCCTCGACGGGGGGAGTCGGCGGGCACCAGGGCTCGGGCAGGTCCTGAGCGACAAGCTGGCTCATTCGCAGGTCCGGGGTTCGTCGACGATCACAGCCAGCCCCGGGACTCGAGGAGGGCCTTGAGCTGGCTGCCCAGCAGGATCTCGACGATGACGTAGGGCAGGCTGCCCAGCGCCATCGCCGCCAGCCAGGGCCAGAAGCGCAGCTTGAGCACGCCGTAGCTGAACTGCACCATGGGGGTCGTGAAGAAGAGCAGCCGCAGGATGAGCACGGTGCTGAAGGTCTTCTCCTCGAGGCGCGCCTCGTAGGGCTTCAGCTTCTCGGGGATGCGGGCCTGCACCCACTCCGCGGCCATGAAGCGGGCGAAGGCGTAGCTGGTCAGGGCCGCGCCCATCAGGCCCAGGAAGCTGTAGAGCATGGCCTCGGCGGGGGGCCAGACCTGGCTGGCGGCCAGCAGGAAGGCGTGCATGGACAGGTGCATGGGCTGCAGCAGCGAGACCGCCACCACGAAGAGCAGCCCACCCCAGGGGCCCGCGTCCAGCAGCCACTGGCGCACCGAGTCCACCGTCAGCGTCTCGTAGACGCCGCTCTGCCAGAGGCCGATCACGAAGGCGACGGTGACCAGACCCAGGATCAGGCGCAGGGCGTTCTTGGCCTTCACGGCTCCTCGGGGGCGGAGTCCACTCGATACACCGTCCCGGCCTGGGCATCCACGTTCGCCACCGACGAGAGCGGGCCCTCCAGCGTGATCGTGCCCGTCCGGGCCAGCAGCTCCGCGCGCTGGTCCACCGCCGGCCCGAGCTGGTCCTGCCAGGCCAGGCCGGCCCAGAGCCAGGCCAGGGGCAGACCGGCGATCAGCAGCCCCCGCGACAGCCAGCCCTGGGCGGCCCGAGCGGCCAGGGGCGCGACCACCAGCACCAGCGGCACCCAGTAGATCGGGCCCGAGTGCGGGATGCCGGGGAACCAGTAGCTCAGGTACAGGGCCACCAGGCCCAGGCCGAAGCCCGCCAGCGCCCAGCCCAGGCGACCGCTGTCCTTCAGGCCGGCCGGCGCGGCGATCAGCAGGCCGCCGTGGCCGCCCGCCCACATCGCGAAGCCCAGGGCGTTGAAGGCCGTGTGCCCCAGCCCCTCCAGCAGGGTGTGGCCCGTGGGGGGGCCGAACTCCAGGGGGTTGCCGCCGATCCCGGGCCCGAAGCCGGGGTGATCCGTGGGCGCGTAGAGCGTGTAGGGCAAGGTCCAGGGCGAGCCCGTCACCGCCAGGTCCTGCGCCAGCACGCCGAGGGCCCCCAGCGCGAAGCCCGGCAGCACGCGCCAGCCCACGGCCAGCAGCACGAAGGGCAGGGCCAGCGCCGCCAGGGCGGGCTTGCAGAGCAGGGCGAAGCCCAGGGCCAGGCCGCCGAGGAGGGGGCGCTCGCGGC
>CALGIB010000034.1 GCA_937915955.1 uncultured Pseudomonadota bacterium | reverse complement strand
ACCTGTCCCCGCGACGCCGAATACAAGCGCCGTGCCCTGGCCTGGGCCGACCTGGACGGCTCCGACCACGAGGTCGTCGAGCTCTCCGGCGTGGGCCTGGTCCAGGTGCCCTACCGCGGGCGCGTCCTCTCGGTCACCGGCGGCGTCGCCAGCGATGGCTGGATCAGCGGACCGGGTAGCATCACCGCGCAGGCGCTGGCCCCGGCCCCTCGCGATCTGGCCGTGACGAACTGGGACAAGTACCTTGGCAACTATGTCTTCTCCCGCAGCCCCTGAACCGGCCGCCAAGGGCCGGCGCCGCACCGACCTGGGCGTGATCGTCGCGCTGTCCTGGCTGTTCATCGCGCTGGGGATCACGCTGGTGTTCGGCGACTCGCTGGGGCTGCGCGGCCTGGCGTGGCTGGCGCTGCACCACCTGATCTGCCTCGTCGCGGTGAGCCACGAGATGTGGCGGGGCTGGAAACGACGCAAGGGGCGACTGGCCGCCGAGGCGCCGCCCTGAGCGGGTGTTCCACGTGGAACATGGCGGGTAGAGTGCGGGCGTGCTCGCCCTCCTCCTCACGCCGGCCTTCGCCCAGGAGCCCATCTCGGTCCCGCCCGGAGAGATCCGCTTCACGCGCTACGTGAAGCCGGCCTGGCCCGAGGGGATCTCTGGCGGCGAGAAGGCCCGAAGCTGCGAGGCGAGCGTGGCCTTCGACGAGGGCGGCGTGCCGCTCCTGGTCGAGGTGCGGGGCTGCCCCAGCGAGTTCGAGCTGGCCGCGACCGAGGCGCTGGAGGCCTGGCGTATCCACCCCGTGGAGCGCCAGGGGCTGCCTGTCGCGGTGACCTTCGACGTCAGCCTGACCTTCAAGCCCGCGCCGCCCCAGGCGCAGCTGCACTCCGGCCAGCACCGCCCCTCGGATCACCCCGACGTGCCCGAGCCGGCGACCCGCCAGTGGTGGCGCCCGGGCGTGGTGCCCGAGGAGAGCGATCTGGCCTCGGAGCTGGCCTTCGAGTGGCTCCTGCTGGTCGAGTTCCCGCAGCTGCCCCCGAAGATGCCCAGGCTGGCCCGAAAGCACCAGCTCGAGGGCGACTGCTACGTGCGCGTGTACCTGGATCGGGCGGGGAGGCCCTACGGCCTGGTCGTCGAGGACTGCCCCGACGTCTTCGTCGAGCCCACACTCGAGGCGGCGCAGCGCTGGCGCATCCGGCCCTTCGAGGTCGGGGGCAAGACCTACAAGTCGACCGTGGTGCTCGAGGTGGAGTACCGTCTATAGGCGCTCGAGGAGGGGCATGTTCCACCTGTCGCTGTCCACGCTCTCCGCTGGACGGCCGCCCGCCGAGGCAGCCGTCGAGCCCGCCCTGTTGGCCGACTCGAGCCTCTCGCTGCCCACGGGGGACCACATCCTCGAGTACGGCGTGCACTTCCAGCCGGACCAGCCCCTGATTAATGAGGCAGCGCCCCCGCCCGTACGGGTCGAGCGGCCTGCCTCACCGAGCCTGTCGCCCAAGGTCACCCTCCGGCCGAACGAGAGAGTGGATCGCAGGTCAGCATCCTCGAGCGCCACCCGGACCACACGAACCGGGCGCTGGCGCTGATCGAGCAGGCCAGCTTCGAGGCACCCGCCGGCGAGCACGTGCTCGAGGTGCACTTCGAGCACCTCGAGCCTCCACGGGTCCTCTTCACCGAGTCGGTCACGGCCGCCGAGGCCCGCGACGGCGAGTACCACATCCGGTTCGACCGCCAGCTCCGATCCGAGCTGATCCCTCCCTCCCAGGAGTCGAACCTGACTCCTTCTACTACCCCGTGAAGACGTGAAGACCGACGGACACTTCGGCGCAGCCCCCTGAGCGCTACTGGATCAGATCGATCCCGTACAGTCTCCGCGCGTTGCCGCCCACCAGCCCCTCGAGCACCTCGTCCGGGAGCCCCAGCCCGCGGATCTTCTTGAGCTCGCGGTCCCAGGCGTAGGGCAGGTTCGGGAAGTCCGATCCGTAGATCACCCGCTGCGGACAGACCCGCAGCGCCTCCAGGCTGGCCAGCGGGAAGTAGTCCGCCAGCATCATGGTGGTGTCCAGCCACAGCCCCTCGAAGCGCTCCATCAGGCGAGCGTACTCGACGAACTCGTCGGCCCCCAGGTGCGGCACGCAGAGCTTCAGGCCCGGGTGATTATTCAATACAGACTCAATCCGGGACGCCGCGCAGACCGCGTAGGTGTCCACAGGGTAGGCCGGGCTCTTCGGCTCCCGCCCGGCGTGGATGACCATGGGCCGACCGAACTCCACACAGATCTCGTAGAGCTCGGCCAGCCGCGGCTCGTCCGGCGCGAAGGCCTGCACGTGGCAGTGCAGCTTGACCCCGGCCAGGCCGGCCTCGAAGCCCTCGCGCAGAATCTGTGCGGCGTCGGCCTCGCCGGGCATCACCGTGGCCAGCCCCGTGACCCGCGGCGAGCGGGCCGACAGCGCGGCCACGAAGCGGTTGAGCCCCCGCGCCATTCCGGGCTTGTGCGCGTAGTGCAAGGCCACGATGTGCTCGACCCCGCGGCTGCTCAGGTGCTCGACCACCTGGTCGGCCAACAAGGGGTAGCGGATCGGCCAGCCGTAGCGCTCGAACCAGCCCCAGAGGGCCCGGAACAGGCCCGGCGGGAAGAGGTGCACGTGCGCGTCCACCACCGGCGGCAGGTCCGAGGGGACCGCGGCGCCCTCCGGATCGTCCAGGCCCGGCATCGGCGAGGCCAGGATGCCCTCGGGGCTGCTGGCCAGGCACGCCAGACAGGGGGCGGTCGTGAGGTGGCGGTGTTCCACGTGGAACGTGCATATCCCGTGCAGCGGAACCCACGATGCTTCACAGGATCTAACCTTGCCCCGAGCCCCCTCCGAGGTCACATAGAAGCTGTGGCGACCCTGCTGAACAAGCTGCCGAACTACCGCGGCGAAGCGCCGAGCCAGGCCGAGCTGCACGAGAAGCGCGAGGCCATCCACGAGCGGCACAAGCACGCCCTGGCCAAGGTCGACGAGCTGGTCCGCACCCAGGACGAGCTGGGCAAGGCGCTCAACGGGGAGCTCAAGAACCTCAAGCAGCACGAGAAGACGCTGCAGGAGCTCGAGGCCCGGGACAGCGACGACTCGATGTGGGCCGGTCTCGTGCGCCGCTTCAGCGCCCGCAGCGCCATCCTGGGTCGCAAGTCCGTGGCCGAGGCGCTGCTTCGTCAGTACGAGGTCGCCAGCACCCGCCTGCGTCAGGCCACCGCGTTCTCGGACGAGCTGCGGCTCACCGCGCTCGAGCTCCAGGACCAGGTCGATCAGCTCCACCAGTCCCGTGTCGAGGCCAAGGGCAACGAGCGCATCGCGGCCCGGCGCGTCATCCAGACCGAGCTCGAGCTCGGCGGCCTCGAGGGCGAGGAGCACGGCTACACCGAGGAGGAGGCCGCCCGCCGCATCGACCAGCTGACCTTCCAGCTGCGCAGCGAGTCGCTGAACCTGGAGCTGTTCCGCGCCAGCAGCGAGCTGGCCCGCGACAGCCTGGCCCCCACCAGGGCGCTGCGGGACACCGTGATGGAGCTGCACGAGGGCATGAGCGGCTACGTCATGAACGCCAGCGGCGCGGTGGACTCCGCCGGTCGGCGCATCCAGGCCCTGGGCATGGCCGCGGACGCCCCGCTGGTCGTGGCGGAGCTGCAGGAGTCCCTGACCGAGCTGGGCACCGCCATGGAGGTCACCGCCGCCTATGTCGAGCAGACCCAGCGCCTGCTGACCGAGGTGCTGCCCGATCTCTCCACCCGCATCCGGGACGAGGTCGAGAACCGCAACCTGCTGCTGACCGACGAGCTGCACGTGGTCAGCCGCGAGCGCGCCAAGGCGCTGGCCGACCGCGCGCTCCAGGCCGACGCCGAAGCCGAGGTCGACGCCTGGCTGCGGGAAGGCGAGGACTGAGCTTGCTGCTCGAGCCCCAGCGCAGCGGCCCCTACCTGCGCGCCCTGGCGGCCGGGCTGCGCGCCCTGGCGCCGCACGGCGACTTCGTGCCCCTGGCCGAATGCCTGACCCTGCTCGAGGTGCTGCACCCGGAGCTCTCGGGGGATCTGCTCGAGCCCGCCCGGGTCGAGACCAGCAGCGGCCTGCCCGGCTTCGCCTGGATCGCCCGCGCCCGGAGCGAGCAGGAGCTGGCCCGGCAGGGCGACGACCGCAGCGACATGGACGACCGATCGATCCAGCGCGCGATGGAGCTCGAACCCCAGCTCGGCGCTCGGCTCCAGGCCCGACGACGCCTGCACCGCCGGCTGCGCCGGGACTCGATCGTGCCCGCCTCGCGCCTGATCACCGCCGTGCATCGCCTCAGCCCCACCATCGACATCACGCTGACCAGCGACCGCCTCGCCCCCGACGGGCGCTGGGTCCGCACCCGCTGCACGGCCAGCTACTACAGCCGCCACATCCTGGGCCCCGTCCACCTGCTCGAGGGCGGCGGCGCCGAGGTCGACCAGGGCGTGCTGCACCTCTTCGGGCGCCACGCGCACGTCCCCCTGCTGGCCCTCCGTGAGCAGCTCGCGGCCGGCCTGGGTGGCCGCATCGTGCGCCTGTCCCGCAGCTCGGTGGGGCCCTTCTGGTTCCCTGGCGTGCCTCCGCCCGAGACGGCACCCGCGGCTCTGGGGCAGGGCCTGTGCCTGGCGCTCTCGACCGAGGTGGTCGCCGAGGACGTGCACCACAGCCGACACCTCGACCCCTTCATGCCCGACGAGACCGAGCTCGCCCCTCCGGACGCCGGCCTGTTCCGGCAGCGCCGCTTCGCCGCGACCCCCGCTCAGGCCCGAGCCGTCCAGGACTGGGCCCGAGCGCTGGACATGGACCTGCAGGTCGTGCCCTTCGGCCGCTGAGCCCGTGGGCCTTCAGGTCCCTCCGCACCTGCTCGGTGACGTCACGACGGGGGTCGACCAGGACGCTCTGGCCGGTCTCGGGAAAGCCAGCGAGGTAGCTGAGCTCTTGCTGTGGACCCAGGTAGGACTGGAGGACCATCGGGGGAGGCTCCGCCAAGGCGAGGGGCACCCTTGTTTAGGTCTGGATTCGCGGCCCCGCTGCCCCGCCGCGTCAAGCGAATGTGTGGCCTCGAAACAGACAATCCAAGCTGGTCTTCCGCCCCCTCAGCGCCCTCGCCGCCCCGCCCGACTTCGGTCGCGGTCCGAGCACGGCGAGACGACAGCGGACGCCGACCTCAATCACTTGATTGACATGACGGGGATCAGGTACTAATCGCTTGATGGAGAGGCCCGACATGCAGATCCCCGACTTCACGCTCCAGCCCCAGCCCACCGCCGAGCAGCTCGCCTTCTGGCTCGAGCACGGCTGCATCCGCTTCCGCGGCGTGATGACCGAGGCCGAGATCGATGACCTCGTGGACGCCATCGACGAGCTCCAGAGAGCCTTCATCGAGCAGGACCGCAAGACCGTCTACGGCACGCCCCTGCGGTGGTCCAAGACCCCCGACGGGCAGCCCTTCATCAGCCGCTTCGCCTTCGCGAGCATGTACAGCGAGCGCATCCGCGAGGTCCTCAGCGACGCCCGCTTCACGGCCATCCAGGCCTTCTTCGGCGAGGAGTACCGCCTGGCCCACGACGAGAAGGACGGCGTCGTCATCAACCACTGGCTGCGGCAGCCGGGCAGCACCTACTCCCGCCTGGGCTGGCACACCGACGGGCTGCGCGACATCTTCCTCGGCCAGAAGCTCGAGCCGATGCTGAACGTCGGCCTGTACCTGACCGACTCCGGCCTGGACAAGGGCGGCGTGCGCTTGATCCCAGGCACACACACCCAGTCGACCTGGCAGATGCTGACCGGCAAGCTGCACTTCCTGGACAACCGGCCGGACCCCCGCGAGATCGCCCTGACGGCCCGCAAGGGGGACCTGACCATCCACGACGGGCGCCTCTGGCACCGCACGGCGCAGGCCACGGTCGAGGGCGAAGCCAGTCGCCGCCGCAACCTGTACATGGCCTGGGTCAAGGGCCCTCGCAAGCCCCGCGACCCCAACGGCGCCGCGCCGCTGTACCACCACCTCCAGGGCCTGGTCGGCTGAACGGCGCGAGCGGATATGCTGCCCCGATGCGCTGGCAGACCCTCGAAGATCCCGCTGAACGAGCACGCGTCCAGGCCGCCATCGAGGGCTTCTGGGCGGCCTTCGTCGGGCGCCAGGAGCGCATCGACGCGCTCTTCCGCATGGCGGACCGCTGGGACCTGGTCGGCTGGATGAACCAGCAGCTGGCGCCGATCACCCAAGGCCTGCTCTGGGAGTTCGGACCCGGCGCCCAGGGCGGCCACCGGCTGGTCATCACCCCCGAGTCCAAGCGGCACCTGCGGCCGCTGGTGGCCGAGCTGATCGCGCGGGCCCCGGAGCTGCCCGGCTGGACCTTCCAGTCGGCCCGGCCCCCGGACCCGCCCGAGTACACCGCGAACGTCGTGCACGGACGGGCCGGCATCGAGCTGGGAGCGGCCCTGGTCGGGGTACAGCCCGGCGAGGCCCATCGGATCGACCTGCGCTGGCACTTCCCCGGCCTGGACCCCAAGGACCCGCGGGCCTTCGAGGCGGCCTTCGTGGCCACCCAGTCCGTGCTGGGTGAGCGCGTGCTGGACGACTGGGTGGGCATGCTGGACTGTGTGGGATCCGCCGAGGGCCTGCGGGGCTGGAAGACGCTGCCTGTGCAGCTGCACGCCGCCCGCCAGCGCCTGCTGCAGTCCCTGCCCGAGGCCCCACTGCACCGGCGCGCGCCCGAGAGCCTGCAGTACACCCTGTGGAAGCTGGACCCCCAGGGCCAGGGCGACTTCAGCCGCCAGGACGACCTGCGCATCGGCAAGTCCTGCGATCCGCCGCTGTGGGTAGCCGCCCACGGCCGGCCCGAGGCCTTCTGCAGCGAGCGCTTCTCCCGCCACGGTGAGCGCTACGCCTACCTCAAGCTGGACAGCCGCGAGGAGCCGCCCGAGGAGGGCTTCCAGGACAAGTCCGAGATCGAGCAGACCCTGGACCCCCTGCTGCGCGAGGCCTCTGCGGGGGCCTTCTGCGGGGGCGGCTCGGGCCTCTGGTACAGCTACGTCGACCTGCTCCTGACCGACCTCGACGCGGCCATCCCGATCATCCGGAGGTGCCTGCGCGAGGGCCGGGTCAGCCGCCGGTCCTGGCTGCTGTTCATGGACCCGGGCCTGGCCAGCGAGTGGGTGGGCGTCTACGAGGACAGCCCGCCGCCTCCCTGAGTCCAGGCGGCCCACAAGCGCCCCTCATCGTTGGGGAACCAGGCGGTCGCCGGCACCTCTCGGGTGTAGCGCCGGAAGCTGCCGGCGAAGCCGGCGGGGTCGGCCTCGAACGACGCCGAGGCCTCCTCGCTGCCGTTGACCAGGCGCTCGAAGCGCAGCTTGGCGATCAAGCCCCTGGCCAGCTCGTCGTGCTCGGGGATCGCAGGCGGCTGCAGCGCGTCGACCTCGAACGAGGGCACGGGACCGAGCGCCACCGGGCCCGGCTCGCAGGCCGCGCAGACCTCGGCGATGCGGTCCAGCTCCCCCGCCAGGACCCGGACGTCGTGGGGCTCCACGGTGCCTTCGAAGCGCTCCAGCGTGATCGCCCGCAGCCCAGCGCAGCGAGGCGCGACCTGCTCGAGGAGCCGGAGCACCGGCTCGGGGATGGCGGTGTCGTGGCTGTCCAGGCGGGCGCCGTTGGGGGCGGCGCGACCTCCCGAGACGTGGATCTCGATGACCTGATCCAGGTTCAGCCGTTCCACGAAGTCCAGCACGGAGAACCCCAGGTTCTCGCCCATGGCCCACAGATTGTGCAGGTCCAGCAGGACGCGGCGCCCTGCCGTGCTCTCGGAGAGCAGCCGAGCCTCGTCCCAGGGCGTGCCGGGAACAGACGTGAACCAGCTGGTCTCCAGCCCCACTTCATGCACGATCTCCGCCATCTGCGCGAGACATTGGCGCTGCCGATCCCGAGCCCCTGGGGTGTCGGGCAGGGCCGAGGGCAGCGCCAGGTTCTGCCCCTCACGCTCGGTGTAGCCGGCGTGGTCGGTCCACCAGAGGAAGCCGAAGTGCTCCTGCTCCAAGGCCATGCGCGACAGCCACCGCTGCCGGCGAGGGCTGTCCGGGCTGCCCGGCGACATACCCACCGAGTGGGCGGCGAAGGGCTTGCCGCTGAAGTCCCTCAGCGCCAGGAACTCCCGGTGGTAGCTGTTGGGTCGCAGCGCACCGTCGGGCCCCGGCTTCCAGAGCGTCTCCGGCGTGAGCACGAACAGCCCCACCCGAGGCAGCAGCGGACGCATCAGGCCCAGCCAGCGCGGATCGGGGGTCAGGACCAGGCCGACGAGGGGGTGCATGGGCTAGAAGTAGCCGCTCCCCGGGTCGAAGAAGTACAGAAAGCGGCTCGCCTTGGCCGAGACGTGGCCCATGCCGCAGCCCACGGCCCACTGCTGCTCGTAGTCCTCGATCTCCGCGCCGCAGCCGTAGCTGCTGGCCCAGTAGGCGCCCGTGATGCGCTGACCGACCCAGCGCTCCCGGGCCACCGCAGCCAGGCGAGGCCTCCGCGTCGAGAAGTCGGCGGGGACGAAGGGCTGCACCAGCGTCGAGAACGCGGCCTCGAGGCTCTGGATCTGCTGATCGATCAGCGCCTCGTAGGCGACCATGTCCTCCCAGGCGTTCACCGCGTTCGGGTCCACCAGGGCCGGTGAGGCCACCAGCGCCTTGGCCGGGAACTGTCGCGGATCCGCCAGCACCAGCACCGCATCTTCGGGCACATCGGGCAGCAGGCTGCTGAGATCCTTGATCTGAGCACAGACCACTTCGCACAGACCCAGCCGCGCCAGGCTCTCCTCGCTGGCGTTGTTCAGCCAGGCGCCCAGCGCGCTCCCGCGCCCCCAGCGCTCGCCCTCGTCCTCGGGGATCACCAGCACCAGCAAGGGACGGCCCGCCTCTCCGGCCTGACGCCAGACCCTGGAGATCTCCAGGATCTCGATGCGGGCGGCCGAGGCGGCGAAGCCCTCGCGGATCAGGCTCGGCAGCGCCGCCAGGCCGAGGCCCAGCCCAAGAAAGTCGCGTCGCTTCATCGCATCTCCCAGGTGCGCTGGTCGCTGTCCAGCTGAAAGCTCAAGGTGGGTGTGGGGGACTCCAGCGTCCAGGTGCCCAGGTCGCGGCCTCGGCAGTCGTCCACGCCACCGACGCCGTCCAGCACCACGCAGCGTCCGTCGACCTCCCAGGCGCCGACCCAGATCCAGGGTGTCAGCTGAGCGGCCAGCGCGGCCCGCTCGGCGCTGAGCATGGCCTCGAGCCCGGCGGCTGCGGGACGGCTGACCCACGGAGCCTCCCTGGAGGTGCTCGACGCGCAGCCGGAGCTCGTCGATGCGGTCGCTGAAGCTGCCGGAGTCCGGAGCGCCGTCGGCCTGATAGCGGGCCTCGACGAAGGCGGGATCGTCCAGGGGGCGCAGCGCGTAGAGGCCACCGGGCTCCTCCGCGATCCAGCCAAGTTCCTCGACGATCTCAGGCCCTTGCAGCAGCCAGAGCCCGCTGTCCAGCAGCTCGAGCGCGCCCTCGACCTGAGCCAGCAGCAGCTCGGCCGAGGCCTCGTCTCCCTGCACTTCGATGGCGTCCCTGGCGACGTCTTCGCCGAGGACGAGCCAGCCCACCTCGCCAGCCTCACCCTCGACCACGGTCAGCTCACCAGCAAAGAAGTCGACCTCGACCTGCCCGCCGTCCGGGTCGATCAGGTGCGGGAAGAGCCCCTCGGGCACCGGCAGCGCGGTGCCGAGGATCTCGCCCTCGGCCTCGACCAGCCAGCCAGCGTCCAGGGCCTCGCCGTCGAGGAGCAGCAGGCCGGCCTGGGACAGGCCCGGGTCGGCGCAGGCGAGCAGAGCGAGGATCAGCACGTGGCCTCCAGTGGTGGTCGAGAGGACAACGGCCTCGGCCCCGGGTTCCTTACGCGCCGTCAGGTTGTCGTCGTGGAGTCCCTCTGTTCCACGTGGAACACGAGCTGGCGGGCCAGCGCCCGCAGGCTCTCGGGCGAGCTGCCCTCGGCCTTGTTGTTCAGGATCAGGAAGCCGGGTCGGGCGTGCCGCAGCAGGATGTCGATCGCCTGCTGGCGGGTCTGCTCGTCCGGCTCCACCAGCCGCGAGAATGGACCGTAGCGCAGCTGGGCCTCGCGGTAGCTCAGGCCTCGTCGCAGCAGCCAGCGCAGGACCGTGACCGGCGCGAGCGGGGCCGGGCTGCTCCGGTACTGCCACTCCAGGTCCGGGAGATCGTTCGTGAAGGCCAGGCAGGGCATGGTCCCCGAGGCGGCCAGCGCCTCGCCGAGGCGCGGGATCATCAGGCGCCGATCGCGCACCTCGACGGCGTAGGTCAGGCCGCCGGGCAGCTCGGACAGGAAGGCATACAGCCGATCACAGAAGCCCTCGGGGCCGCCGATCGGGCGCAGGTCCTGGGCCGCGAACTGGAACAGCAGCACGCCGAGCTTCTCGCCCAGGCCCGCGACCGTGGGCGCCACGACCTCGTCCCGGGCGTAGTGGGGATCCAGGAAGAAGAGGTTGTCCTGCCCGGCTCGACTGCCGTAGCGCGGGTGCTCGGGGAAGCGCCGGAGCGAGCAGTACTCGTGGGCCTTGACCAGGAAGCGAAAGTCCCCGGGGACCTGGGCGGCCAGGCCCTGCCACTGCGGCGCGGTGAGCGGCTGGTAGTGGCTGCGGTCGACCCCCACGGTGCGAAACAGGGGGTTCTGAGCGTAGGCGGCCAGGCCGTGGCGGGCCAGGGTCTGCTCGCTGGCGGGCCGGTCGTAGACGAGCCCCTCCCAGCCCGGGAAGGACCAGCTGCTCGTGCCAAGCCGGAGGCGCGGTGGCAGGCGGGCCGCCAGGTCGCGGTCCTCGTCGGTGACCACCGGACCGGGTGGACCCTTCTTCTTCGGCGCGGGGACAGGAGCCCCGAACAGGTCGAACTGATCGGACATCGAGGGAGATGGATAGCCTGTGCACATGCTCCTGCTCCAGCTCTCTTGTGTCTCCTCGGGCCTGCTGCCCGTGGACGGCCTGCTGATCGAGCAGCTGCACCTGCCGGGGGGCCTCGGAGAGTCCACGCTGGTGGTCACGCCGGACGGGCGCTCGCTGCTGATCGACGTGGGCAACGACCGCCACGACGACGAGGTGCGCGAGGCCCTGCTGGCCCGCACAGGACGGGACAGCGCGGACCTGGTGCTGCTGACCCACCTGGACGCCGACCACTTCGGGGGCCTGGACGAGCTGGACTTCGAGCGCTTGATCTGGCGCGGCGAGGTGGACCTGGACCAGGCGGATCCCGGCGAGCTGAGGGAGCTCCAGGACCTGCTGGGTGAGCACACCGTCGAGTCGCTCTGCGACGAGGCCGGCTGCGAGCTCCCCTTCACGCTAGACCTGGGCGACGAGGCGAGCTTGACCGTCTTCGCCGCCAACGGCCAGCTGGCGGGCGGCGCGAGCATGGACCCCGAGGAGGAGGAGAACGACCGCAGCCTCATGGGGCGCGTCCAGCAGGGCGACTTCGACTACATCTTCGGGGGCGACGCCCACAGGGACCTGGAGGACCTGGTCGCGGCGGAGCTGCCCGAGGACCTCCTGCCCGCCGGCTCGGTGGACCTGCTGCACATGAACCACCACGGCAAGTCCAGCAGCACCAGCCAGGCCTGGGTCCAGCGCCTGCTGCCCGAGGACGGGCACACCCGACACGCCGTGGTCGGCGCCAACCGCTTCTACGGCTCGGCCCCCGACGAGGACGCGCTGGCGCGCCTCGGTCAGCGCCTGGCGGGAGGCTGCGTCTGGGTCACCGAGCCCGGAGCCCTGAGCGATGAGCACCCCCAGCGTGTCGACCTGGATGCCAGCCTGACCCTGCGCGTCCTCGAAGGCGGTGACCGCTACCGCCTGAGCTCCCGCGACCGGGACCAGGAGCGGGTCCTGCTCGAGCAGGACAGCACGCCACGGTAGGGTTCGGCGTGCCCCGCCCGGACCTGAGACCCCAGAGCGCGATGGAGCGCGTCGGTCTGGGCTACGTGCACCGGCTCCGCGAGCGCCAGCGCGTGGGGGCACCCGCCTGGCCGGACTTCGCGGACAGCACCCTGAGTTCGTTGAGGACGGTGGAGCGATCCGCCCTCTGGAAGGCCGCCCTGGGCGGCCTGGTCTGCGGCCTGGTGGCCTCGGTCATGGCCTGGTGGGTGGAGCTGGACGTGGCCCAGGCGCCCGAGGCCTACCACACCTGGATCCAGCGCTGGCCCTGGCTGCTGAGCGGCTTGCTGGGGGGTGTGCCGACGGTGATCGAGGTCGTCTTCCTGTACCTGCTGGGCCTGCACACCGTGCACGAGCTGGAGCGCGCCGCCGGCATGCCAGCCGGCAGTCGGCCGCAGCAGGCGGTGGCCGATCTGGCGCTGGTTCGGACCGCGCTGGAGATGCCCAACCCCAACCGCGTGACGCTGGGCATCGACCCGCTGCGGGGCGCCAGCAAGCTGGAGCTGGCGCTGCTGACGCTGATCTACAAGGCCAAGATCAGCATCACGACGTTCGGCATCCGCGTCGTCGTGAAGCGAGTCCTGGGCCGCACGGTCCTGCGCGGCCTGGGCCAGCTGGCCTCGGCGCCGGCCTACTGCCTCTGGAACGGCCTGGTGTTCCGCAAGCTGGTGCGCGAGTCCCGGCTGCGCATCCTGGGGCCCGCGCTGGCCCGGACCATCGTCGAGGACCTGGGCCTGCTCGAGCTCCAGGGACTGGCGGTCCGAGCCCTGGCTCAGGTCGTGGTCGCCCGGCAGGACCTGCACCCCAACCAGCAGCAGCTCCTCGAGGCGCTGGACGCGGACCGCGTCGAGGTGCCCGAGGAGGACCGCGAGCACTTCGTGGCCGAGGTGCTCTCGCGCAGCGACGACGTGCAGCACCGGATCGGTGCGCTGATGGGCGCGGCGCTGGCGGTCTCGGGGGAGCTGCCGCGACGGGATCGCCGGCTGCTGCGCTGGCTGGACGAGGGCCCGCTGCCGGTGCCCACCGAGCAGGTGCTGGCCTTCGCCGAGGCCCTGTGGACCGAGGGCTGGATGCCCAGGGCGCGCATCGACGGGTACGTGGCCGCCATCGCGCGCGCAAGGGCGGGCGAGCCGGCGGCCTAGGCCACCATGGGAATCCGCGCTCGCCTCAAGAAGACCCTCGGCTCCTTGCTCAGCAAGTCCCCCGAGACTGCTCCGCCCGCCCCGAAGGCCCCGGCGCGAGCCAGCCCCCTGACCCCGGCCCAGCCGCCAGCCGCAGCCTCACCCGCGGTGGTCAAGCCGCCCGCAGCGGTGAAGCAGCCCGTGGTGGTGAAGCAGCCCGTGGTGGTGAAGCAGCCCGTGGCGGCGCAGACGACCGAGGCCGACAAGGACGACAAGATCGCGAAGGCGGTGCTGCGCGCGAAGAAGGGCACGCTGAAGAAGCTGGTCGAGCTTGGCGGCGAAGCCAGCCTGGCGGAGCTCCACGACCACAGCGAGAAGCGCTACTTCATCGCCCACCGCTCCTTCTCGCGGCTGATGGAGGACCTGACCGACAACGGCCTGGTGATCTTCGACGCCGCCACAGGTCAGACGACCTTGCAGCCCTCGGGCGCGGAGTGGCTCGAGGCCAACGGCTAGCGGAGCTCGAGCCGCTGCGCTAGCAGCACCTGCTGCAGCTCGAGCAGACCCACGCCCTGCTGACCCACGGCCTTGGACCAGTGCGCCACCTGCCGGGCGATCTCAAGCAGCAGCAGCTCCTGGTAGCGGCCTCGGCTGCGCGCCCCCTGCACCACCGGGTGCAGCTCGTTGAGCACCAGGACCAGGAGTT
>CALGIB010000033.1 GCA_937915955.1 uncultured Pseudomonadota bacterium | reverse complement strand
CCCACAGTTCGCCGCGACGGCGAGGTCCGCGATGGTGGTGTCCTCGGTCTCGCCCGAGCGGTGGCTCATCACGCTCGTGTAGCCGGCCTTGTGGGCCAGCTCGATCGCGTCCAGCGTCTCGGTCAGCGTGCCGATCTGGTTGACCTTGATCAGGATGCTGTTGGCCACCCCACCCTCGATGCCGCGGCGGAGCCGGTCGACGTTGGTCACGAACAGGTCGTCGCCGACCAGCTGCAGCTTGTCGCCGAGCTTGTCCGTCGCCAGCTTCCAGCCGTCCCAGTCGTTCTCGTCCAGGCCGTCCTCGATGCTGACCAGCGGGTAGCGCCGGGCCCAGTCCGCGTAGACGTCGACGAGCTCCGAGGAGCTCAGCTTGTCCGCGCCGAAGGTGTACGAGCCGTCCCGGAACAGCTCGCTGCTGGCCACGTCCAGGGCGAAGACCACCTGCTCACCCAGCGTGTAGCCCGCCTTCTCGACGGCCTCGGAGATGAGCTTGAGCGCCTCTTCGTTGCTGCCCAGGTTGGGCGCGAAGCCGCCCTCGTCCCCCACCGCGGTGCTCAGGCCGCGGTCGCTCAGCACCCTCTTCAGCGTGTGGAAGACCTCGGCGCCGCAGCGCAGGCCCTCGGCGAAGCTGCCGAAGCCCACGGGCATGACCATGAACTCCTGCACGTCCACGTTGTTGTCGGCGTGGGCGCCGCCGTTGACGATGTTCATCATCGGCACGGGCAGCAGGCGGGCGTTGGTGCCGCCGACATAGCGGTACAGCGGCAGCTCCTGGGACAGGCTGGCCGCCCGAGCCACCGCCAGCGAGACGCCCAGGATGGCGTTGGCGCCCAGCTTGCTCTTGTTCGGCGTGCCGTCGAGCTCGATGAGCATCGTGTCGATGTTGGCCTGCTCGCGCACGTCCAGGCCGACCAGGTGCTGGGCGATGGTCAGGTTCACGTTGCTGATGGCCTGGCTCACGCCCTTGCCCATCCAGGCCGAGCCGCCGTCGCGAAGCTCTACCGCCTCGTGCTCTCCGGTGCTGGCGCCCGAAGGCACGATGGCGCGACCGACCAGGCCCTCCTCGAGGGTGACCTCGACCTCGACGGTGGGGTTGCCGCGGCTGTCCAGGACCGAGCGGGCGTGGACGTCGTAGATGGTGCTCATCAGGCCTCCTGGGCGCTTGGTTAGCACAGGCGCACCGCGGCAGCACTATGGGGTCACAGGCCCGTCTCCCACACGTGCAGCGCGCCCCTCTCCGCGATAGGCGCAGCTGCTCGCGCCGAGGTCGTCATGCTGCTGCTCGCCCTGTCCTTGTCCGCCTCCGACGTCCACGCCTACGACGTCAAGGACTACCTGCCCCGCCTGCCGGGCAGCCGCTCGAGCCACGAAGATCACGCCCGCACCGCCGAGCTCTCCGGCGTCGTCGAGGTGCCGCTGTACCGCTCGCCCTCGAGCTCGGTGAACCTCGTCGCCGTGACCGCGCTGGACGGCTCGGAGCACCTGTTCGAGGTCACCCTCGGTGACGCCCACATGAGCGTGTCCGAGGCCTTCCTGGGCGCCAGCGGCGCCGAGGCCAAGGAGCGCAACCTGGGCAAGGGCGACGTGCGCGAGGTGGCCTCGATCGGCTTCGACATCGGCGAGGCCAGCTTCGACGACGTGCAGGTCCAGGCCAGCTACGAGGGCGCCTACTCCGGCAGCGTCGGCCTGGCCTCGTTCTCCGACCTCGCCGTGGCCGTCCTGCCCAGCCAGGGCCTGATCCGCTTCGGCGGGGCGGACGCCGCGACCGAGGTCATGGGCTCGGTGGACGGCGCGACCCTGGCGGTGCGCACGGTGCCCTCCGCTGCCTACAAGGACGGCTCACGCCAGGGCTACTCCACCGCCCTGCCCATGGTCATCGAGGGCCAGACGCTGGGCCAGACCGTGGACGTCTACCTGCACACGGCCGCCGGCAACGCGGTGGTCAGCCGCAGCGTCCTGGGTGACCTCGCCCCGCTGCGCCGGGTGGGGACCAAGGGCCTCTACGCGCTGGACATCGACATCCCTGGGATGTCTCCGATCCACGTGGTCGCCGAGGAGACGACGTCCACCGAGTGGAGCTTCGAGGGCTTCGACGTGCTGATCGGGGGCGACGTCACCGGCGGCTGGGACATGGCCTGGGACGGTCAGGGCAGGCTGGTCGTGGCCGAGGTCGACGCCGTCCGGGCGTCCAGCTGGTTCGAGAAGGAGCTGGCCGAGGCCAAGGCCGGGCTGAACCCCGAGCCGGGCGAGGACGGCGAGGCCGCGCCGGCCCCCGAGGGCGAGGACGCCGCGCCCATCTACGCCGGCATCTCCAGCGTCTACGACAGCTACGGGCACCGCGCCGAGGCCATCGAGTGGGCCGAGAAGGCGCTCGAGGCCGACGGCTCGCTGTGCAGCGCCCACCAGGCCGTTGGCGCCCTCAAGCTGCGCGCCGGCGACTACGCGGGCGCCGCGCCGCACCTGCAGAAGGCGGGCGAGCTGTACGCCGCCTGGGGCGACCAGGACTACGAGGTCCGGGCCGCGCTCCTGGAGGAGAAGGCCCGGGTCGAGAGCGGCCTGAAGCTCTTCGACCTCATCCCGATCCGCGCTCCTGCCGAGTGGGAGGGCGAGCTGCCGCAGCCCCACAGCTGCCACACGTCCTGGGGTCAGCTGGCCGAGGCGACGCTGGCGCTGGGCGAGCTGCAGAGCGTCGAGACCCTATGGGAGCAGCGCCGGGACCTGGACGCCCACCTGGCCCTGGTGGCCGGAAACGCCTTCCTCGCCCAGGGCAAGCTGGGCCAGGCCGAGTCCGCGTTCCACTGGAGCCTCAAGCAATCTGGCGTCGCCTCCGCCGAGGGCAGCCTTGGGCTGGCCATGGTCCAGGCCGCCTCGGACCGGCAGGCCCAGTCCCTCGCGAACCTCGAGCTGGCCTACTGGCACGGCGACGACCAGCTGGGTCTGGCGCGCGCCTACGGCTACGCCCTGGGCCGGGCCGAGGGCGCCGACGCCGCGGCGAAGAAGCTGGGCGCGCTGGCCCAGGCCAAGGTCGTCGGCGCGCACGAGCGCCTGGTCCAGGCCGAGCTCCTGAGGCTGGCGGGCCAGGACGACAGCGCCGCGCTGAAGTCCGCGATCGCCGGCTACCAGCGCCTGCTCGCGGGAGCCCCCGGGCTGAGTGACTACAGCGGTGGCCTGAGCCGGGCCCAGCAGCTCAGCGGAGACAACGCGGCGGCCGCCAGGACGGCCCAGGCCACGCTGGCGCTGGATCCCCGCAACACCGAGGCCTTGCTGGTGCTGGCCGAGCTGGCCGGCGAGGACGCGACCCAGGCCTCGACGTTCGCCGCCCAGGCCAGGGCCGCCGGCGCGGCCAACCCCGTCTTCGCGGCCGAGGCCCACAAGGCCGCGTCTTGCGGCGACAAGGAGCTCTGGGTCTCCGCCACCCAGAGCTGCCAATACACCGGCCCCGCGCTGGAGCAGGAGGCCATCGAGGCCGTGGTCCGCGGCAGGCTGGACGCCATCCGCGGCTGCTACGAGGGCCGGCTCAAGCGGAACAAGCGCCTGGCGGGCAAGCTGGTCGTGAGCTTCACCATCGCGCAGGACGGCAGCGTGTCCTCGGCCGAGATCGCCAGCTCCGAGCTGAGCGACGTCAAGGTCGGTTCGTGCGTCACCGAGCAGGTCCTGGGCATGACCTTCCCCGCCCCTCGCGGCGCCGAGGAGCTGGCGGTCAACTACCCCTTCGAGTTCCAGCCCTGAGCCGGACCCCTCAGAGGATCCAGCCCAGCAGGTCCTCGTAGCGACCGGTCGACAGCAGCCAGAGCTGCACCAGGAACACCCCCGCGCAGCCGACCATGGCCCAGGCGGCGACCTGCTTGATGCGGGCCAGCTCCGGGGCGTGCTCGACGCCCAGCTCCCCCGCCTCGATGCGCTGGACGTCCCCCTCGGCGACCTGCCAGGCCGCCAGGGTGAGCAGCGCTCCAGGCACCGACAGGCAGGTGATCAGCCCCAGCACGTTCATGGGGATAGCGACCGCGAGCAGGAGCCTGGCCAGGCGCGCTCGCGACGGTCGACCCAGCCCCGGGGTGCCTCCGAAGAGCTTGTCGACGCGCCGGCTCACGTGTGCAGGCGCTCCTCGTCCTCGGGACCGGAGCGCACGCGCATCAGCCGCTTCATGCTGTCCAGGGTCTGCCGCGCCGCGTCCGCGTCGATGCTCAGGCCGCCGTCGGCCTTCACGCTGTAGACGCCGTCCTCGGCGAAGCCCTTGAGCGCCAGCTCCAGGTTGGCCAGCGAGAGCGCCTCGGGCCGACGCAGGTCCTGCACGGCGAGGAACTGGTGGCCCACCTTCTGGATCTCCTTGGCCAGCTTGCTGCGCTCCAGGTCCAGGTGCTGCAGCAGCGGCAGGGCCCGCAGGACCAGGTAGGCGCTCTCGAGCAGGTTCGCGGTGAGCTCGGCCAGCTCGCTGACCCGCGCCCGCTCGAGGACCCGCCAGCCTTCGCCCTCGGCCTCGATGGCGCCGATCTCGCGGAGCTGGGCCAGCCCCCGCTGCAGCAGCACAGCTTCGTCGGCCGCCGGATCGAGCGCGAACTCGTAGCGCAGCAGGAAGAGCTGGAAGCGGAAGTCCTCGCGCAGGCCCTCGGAGGTGAACCGGTCCTGCCCCGCTGCGCGGACGCCAGCGGCGGCCAGGCTGCCCGGGACCAGCCGATGCAGCACGCCGTTCTTGTAGTACTCGAGCGTCACCCGGCGGTCCGCGACGGGCCGGTAGACCACGTCGTCCGCGCCCGGCAGCTCCTCGACCAGCCTGGACTTCAGGAAGCGCTCCAGGGCCACCTTGCGCGCCCAGTCGGCGTCGGTCAGCGACCGGGACAGCTCTGCGCCGCTGCTCACCAGCAGGGCACGGAAGCGCTCGACCCGAGCCTCGAGCACCCGCCGTGGCACCCCCGGTCGGGACTGCGCCATCAGCGCCAGCGCGACCAGGCCGGTGGGCAGCACGACGATGGACTTGTCGATGCGGTGGACCAGCTCCTCGCCCAGCTGCTGCAGCTGCTCGAAGCGCTCGTCACGGTCCTGGCCCACCCAGGTCGCGCCGTCGATCCGCTCGGACAGGCGCACCGGCTCGCCCACGCGCAGGTAGACGCGGCCGAACTTCTTGAACAGCACGCGGAGGGCGCGGACCACCCCGCCGACGGTCTCGGGTTCCTTGGCCGCGCCGCCCAGCTCCCGGGCGTAGGGGCCCTCCTCGGCCACCTGTTCGTAGGTGATGGCGACAGGCAGCCAGGAGACCTCGCCCATCTGCCGTCCCATGCGCGCCTCGACCCCGGCGTCCACCGTGTAGCCCAGGATGCCGAGCTTGGCGGGCAGGGTCTTGCCCGTGCGGCTGCGGCCGCCCTCGATGAAGAACTCGACCGTGTAGCCCTCGCGGAACAGGTGAGCGAGGTAGGCGCGGAGCACCGTCGGGAAGACCCGGTCGCCCTTGAAGCTGCGCTTGATGAAGATGGCGCCGTACTTCCGGAAGACGGTGCCCAGCGGGAAGAAACTCAGGTTCTCCCCGGCCACGACGTGAGGCAGGTTGACGTCGTGCTCGTGCAGGACCGAGGACAGCAGCACATAGTCCAGGTGGCTGCGGTGGTTGGGCACCAGCACGGCGACGCCCTCGCGCTGGGCCGCCCGGATGCGCTCGACGTCCTGGGGGCGGACCTCGACCCCCTGGAAGATGTTGTTCCAGAGGAAGCGCAGCAGGCTCGCGGCCACCCCGACCCAGGCGTAGCTGATGCGGGCCGCGATGGTGTCGTAGGTCTTCAGGACGAGCTGCTGGACCTCCTGCGTGGACCGACTGGTCGCCGCGGCTTCGTCCTGGACGAGCTGGCGCACGCGGGCGCTGTTCAGGACCAGGCGGCGGGTCCAGCTGGGGGACTTCAGCGCCGGCCCGCGGACCAGCTGCTGCTCGCGCCAGCAGTAGCGGCGCAGGACCAGGCGCAGGCGCTTGACCTGCCGGGGTCGAGGCTCGTCCGCGTAGCGCTGGAGGAACTCGCCGGCGTCCACCGGCTCGCCGATCTGGACCAGGGCGCGGCGATGACCTCGGGCCACGCCGAGCAGCTTCAGGAAGGTGCCCCGCTGGTCCTCGCTGCCGAGCAGCCAGCGCAGCGTGGACGTCTGGGCCCGCTCCGGCTGACGCTGCCAGATCACGACGACCGGGAGCAGCTGCACGGGGCGGTCGCCGGCGTCCTGGGCCTCGAGCAGCGCGGCCACCGGATCCGGCCAGTCTGGCGGCGCGAAGAAGTCACTCCAGCGCGCGTCCGGGCGCAGGAAGACCGCGGCGTTGCCGCCCTCGGCCACCATCTTGGACAGCCAGCCCACGCCCACGGGGTGCGGCAGCCGGCCATTGCGCAGAAACCAGATGGCCTTCTGCCACATCATCTTGATGCCGGCGAAGGTCGGCATCCAGGCCGTCATCGAGACCCCGGTGCCGTACTCGGCCAGGGGCAGGCGGCGACGTCGCAGCACCTCGTTCAGGGCGAGGTAGTCGACCAGGCTGCGCGTCCGCATGACGTAGACGACCGGCCCCTTGCTCGAGGCCTGGCGGACCCGCTCGCCCGACGGCTCGGCCAGCTTGAGCTTGCGGAAGAAGACCGCGAACACGGCCCACCAGAGCAGGCCCCAGCTCCGCACCATGGCCGAGCGGTACAGCTCCATCGGCACATAGGGCAGCTTGCCCTGCGTTCGGAGGAGGCCCTTCACTCGGCCCCTGTGTCGAGCCCCCCGGAGTCCGTGTCCGAGGTGTCCGAGGTGTCCGAGGTGTCGCCGGTCTCGTCCCCGCCGCCGCCAGAGCAGTCCTCCCAGAGGGCGGGGTCCTGGTCGTCGCAGTCGCCCGACTGCTCCACGAAGCCCGAGCGGGTGTCACAGACCAGCGCCACGACGGTCTCGTTGCCCCAACCGTCGCCGTCGGCGTCCTCGTAGACCAGCTGACGCCCGTCGCAGTCAGCGGGGGTCGGTTCGACCACGCGGAGGGCCTGGACGGCGGTGCAGGCGAAGAGGAACAGCAGCATGCGGTGGGACTATCCCGTCGGCGCGCCGGGGGTCAGGGCCGCGGACCCAGGCCGGGGCGCTACCCTCTCCCGATGCTCCGACTGCTCGTCCACCTCTCGGTCCTGATCGCGTTCACGCCTGGTCCACCTGGATCAGCCTCGGCTCCATCGCCCTGCTGACCTACATGGTCCACCGGTCCTGGCGGCGTCCGCGGCGGCGCTCCGCGGCCGACGGCAGCGGCTGAGTCGGCTCCGAGCCCAGCGCCCCCTCAGGCTGTGCCCAACGGGCGTCCATCGCCGCAGGCCAGGATCTCGTCCGCGACCCGATCCCAGCTCCGCAGCTCGGGCAGCGCCCGCCTCCCCTTCCAGCTCAGGACCGCCGCGGCCATCGCCCTGAGCGAGGGCTCACAGACGGCGCCGCCTTCACCCACCCAGCGCTCCATCGAGCCCACGTGGGTGGCCACCACCGGCGTGCCCTGGGCCCTGTAGGCCGCCACCTTGAGCGGGCAGAACCAGGCGGGGGCGTCCGCCGGGTAGGGCGCCAGGCCCACGTCGAAGGCCGCGACCACGTCCGCCACGCCCTGCTCGTCGAGCTGCTGCTCGCCGACGACCCGCCCCACACCGCCGACCTCGCGGGCCAGCTCGTGCAGCGTGTCCACGCCGTGCCAGGGCTTGGGACGACCCAGGAAGCCCAGCGCGAAGTCGCTCGGCCGGAGCTCCAGCAGCGCGCGTCCGCGGCCCCGATCCCCGACCAGGTCCTCGGTGCCGTTGGGGATGCACCGCGCCGAGACCCCAAGCTCCGCGATCCAGTCCACCAGCCAGGGGCTGACCGCGTAGACCGCCGTGAAGGCCTGCAGCGTGCGCCGCTGCCAGAGCCGACTGCGGATGGGGCGATGGACCACGTCGAAGCGCTCCCGCTCGGGGATCATCGGCGCGTTCACCTCGAGGATCGAGGGCACCCCCCAGGCCTCGGCCACGTCCGCGCCCGCGTGGCTGAACAAGGTCCAGCGCTCGAGCACCCGGCGAGCCCGAGGGCCCGCGAGCGCCCGGGCCTTCACGGCCTCTGCGACCGCGATCTCCCAGTCGTCCCGGTGCCCCCGCCGAGGCACGGTGACCACCTCGACGGGCGCCGGCAGGGGGCCGTGGTCGTCTCCCTCCGAGGCGCAGATCACCCGCAGCGACAGGCCCCGCCGGTGAAAGGCGCGGACCAGTCCGCGGAAGTGAGCGCCCGCACCCGAGGGCCCCCGCACCGGGATGCCCGGAGCGGCGAGGACCATCAGGAGGTCAACCAAGCGCGACCTTCAGCGCCTGGCCGAGGTCAGCGATCAGGTCGTCCACGTGCTCGATTCCGACGGACACCCGCACCAGGCCGTCGGCGATGCCGATCTCCCTGCGCACGTCCGGGGGGATGGACGCGTGGGTCATGGCCGCGGGGAGCTCGATGAGGGACTCGACCCCACCCAGGCTCTCGGCCAGCGTGAAGACCCGGGTCGCCTCGCAGAAGCGCTCGGCCGCCGCCAGATCGCCGTCGATCTCGAAGCTGACCATGCCGCCGAAGCCGGTCATCTGCGAGCGCGCCAGCTCGTACTGCGGGTGGCTGGGGTGCATCGGGTACCAGACCCGGGTGACCCCGGGCTGGGCGATCAGCCAGTCCACGACCTTCGTCGCGTTCTCCTGGTGGCGCTGCATGCGCACCGCCAGGGTCTTGATGCCTCGCAGGGTCAACCAGCAGTCCCACACGCCGGGCACGGCCCCGATGCTGTTCTGGATGAAGCGCAGGCGGGCCGCGAGGTCGGCGTCCCTGGTCGCCAGGATGCCCCCGACCACGTCGCTGTGGCCGTTGATGTACTTGGTCGTCGAGTGCACGACGAGGTCCGCGCCCATGCTCAGCGGCTGCTGGAAGAAGGGGGAGGCGAAGGTGTTGTCCACCGCCACGATGGCCCCGACCGCGTGGGCCCGCGCGGCCAGCGCGCGGATGTCCGAGACCTTAAGGAGCGGGTTGGTCGGGCTCTCGAGCCAGACCAGCTTCGTGCCCTCGCCGATTGCGTCCTCGGGCGCGACCCTCGTGAAGTCCACGAACTCGTAGTTCAGCCCCTGGCGGCTGAAGACCTTGGTGAACTGGCGGTAGGTGCCGCCGTAGACGTCGTCACCGCAGACCACCGTGTCGCCCGCGTCCAGCAGGTGCTGGATGGCCGCCGTGGCCGCGCTGCCCGAGCCGAAGGCGACGCCGTCGGTGGCGCCCTCGAGGCTGGCGACGGCCGCCTCGAGCTTCTCGCGCGTGGGGTTCTGGGTCCGGCTGTACTCGTAGCCGGTGTGCCTGGCGACGCCGGGCTGCGCGTAGGTGCTGGTCTGGAAGACCGGCGGCATCACCGCGCCCGTGATGGGCTCGGGGGACTGGCCGCCGTGGATGCAGAGGGACTCGAGCTTCAGGTTCTTGGGGGCCGTGCTCACTTGCCCGCTCCGGTCCGCGCCGAGATGTAGTCGATGAGATCGATGCGCGTGATGACGTCCTTGACCTCGTGCCGTGCGCCTCGGCTCTCGACCACGAAGGCCACCTTGTAGCGCTTGAACAGCTCGATGAGCACCGCCACGCGCTCGTCCGCCTCGATCGTGCAGAAGTCGGCCTGGACCAGATCGATGGCCTTGGCGCGGCCTCCGCCCTTCTCCAGCGCCTTGCCCAGCAGGGCCTTGTCGCTCAGGACGCCCTGGATCTGTCCGTCGTCGAGCACCGGCACCTGGCTGATGCCGTTGAGCTTGAGCATGCCGATGACCTCGGACACCGAGGCGTCCGGGCCCACCGAGATGAGCTCGCGCTCGCCCTGCCTCTTGCAGATGTCGCGGATCCGGCCCATGCCCGAGTCGTCGTCGAGGAAGCCGTTCTCACGCATCCAGTTGTCGTTGAAGATCTTGGACAGATAGCGGTTGCCGCTGTCCGGCAGGATGACGACGACCTTCAGGCCCTTGGCGTCGTTGCGCTCGACCCACTTCAGCGCGCCGGCCACCGCGGCGCCGCCCGAGCCGCCCAGCAGGATGCCCTCCTCGCGCACGACGCGGCGGGTCATCTGCATGCACTCGCGGTCGTTGACCCGAATGACGTCGTCGATCCAGCGCCAGTCGATGGTCGAGGGCATGAAGTCCTCGCCGATGCCCTCGACGATGTAGGTGTGCGGCTGGGTCATCTGACCGGTGTGGAAGTAGTCGAAGTAGAGGCTGCCGACCGGGTCCACGCCGACGATCTTGATGTCCGGCTTCTTGGACTTCAGGAACTCGCCCAGGCCGCTGATGGTGCCGCCGGTCCCCAGGCCGCAGACGACGACGTCGATGTCGCCGTCCATCTGCTCCCACAGCTCCGGCCCCGTCATCCGCAGGTGCGACAGCGGGTTGCTGGGGTTGTGGTACTGGTTCGCGAAGTAGCTGCCCTCCTCGTTCCCCAGCCGCGTGCTGACCGAGTAGTAGCTGCGCGGATCCTCGGGCTCGACCGCGGTCGGGGTGACGACGACCTTGGCGCCGTAGGCCCGCAGCGCCGCGCGCTTCTCCTCGGACTGCTTGTCCGGCAAGACGAAGGTGCAGGTGTAGCCACGCACCGCGGCCACCATGGCCAGCCCGGCGCCGGTGTTGCCGCTGGTGCCCTCGACGATGACGCCGCCCGGCTGGAGATCGCCGGCCGCCTCGGCGTCGTCCACGATCTGCAGGGCGATGCGGTCCTTGATCGAGCCGCCGGGGTTCAGCATCTCGAGCTTCGCGTAGACCGTGGCCGCCAGCCCCGCGGTGACGCTGTTGAGCCGAACGATCGGGGTGTCGCCGATGCAGCTCAGGACGTTGTCATGGACGTTCCGCACGGAGGCCTCCTGAAAGGGCGGGGGCTATAATCCGACCTCGACGCGTTCGGGAGACTGCTTTGAACGACACACGCGACCGCCTTGTCCGCAAGGGCGACTACGTGTGGGGCTCCTTCATCCGGCCCGAGCGCATCGACGGCTTCATCAACGGGGTCAACCCGGGTGACCGCACCGACGTGCTGGGGCGCTTCGCGTTCAGCGAGGCGTCGGTGGACGAGGCGGTGGACTACGCCCGCACGGCAGCGCGCAGCTGGAGTCGTCAGCCGCTCGCCGAGCGGGCCCAGGCGGTGCGCCGCTTCCGTCAAGCCGTCGCCAAAGGTAGAGACCGCCTAGTCTCGCTCGTCACGCGTGAGACGGGCAAGCCGATCTGGGAGTCCCGGACCGAGGTCATCGAGACCCTGAAGACCCTGGACGTCCTGCTCGACGGCGGCGTGCGCGCCCTCACGCCGACCCTGCTCGAGGACACACCCGGTCGCAGCGACCGCCTCCCCCGCGGCGTCGTCGCGATGGTCTGCCCCCACAACCAGCCTGCGCTCATCCCGGCGACCTACTCGGCCGCGGCGCTGCTCGGCGGGAACACGATCGTCTTCAAGCCCAGCAAGTTCACCCCAGGCGTCTGCCAGCTGGTCGCGGAGCTCTGGGACCAGTGACGCCTGCCTCGAGGCGTGCTGAACATGGTGCAGGGCTCGGGCGCCGGCGTCGGCAAGCGCCTGGCCACCCACAGCGACATCGACGCGCTGGTGGTCACCGGCGGCTTCGCCACGGCGATGGAGATCCGACGCGCCGTCTTCGATCGCCCCGATCTGCCAGTGATCTACGAGAGCGGCGGCAAGGGCATCGCGCTGGTGCTGGACGGCTGCGACCTGGATCGCGCGGTGTACGAGGTCATGACCGGCGCCTTCATGGGCTCGGGCCAGCGCCACGACAGCACCGGGCGCGTCATCGTCGAGCGCGGCACGTCCGAGGCCTTCCTGGAGCGCCTGGTCGAGCAGTGCCGCCGCCTGAAGGTCGGGTACGGCTTCGACGAGGACGTCTTCATGGGCCCCGTCATCAGCGAGAACGCCCGCAGCCGCTACCGCCGCTACCTGCGCGCGCTCGAGCAGAAGGGCCACCAGACCCTGCTCGAGGGGCAGAGCCTGACCGACCTGGACCACCGGGGGTTCTACGTCTCGCCGGCCATCGTGAAGGTCGACTGGCGAGCGGGCAGCGCCTTCCTCAACGAAGAGACCCCCGGCCCGCTGCTGCTGGTCTACGAGGCCGAGGACATCGGCGAGGTGCTGGCCCTGCACAACCAGGCCTACTACCGCCTCTCGACCTCGATCTTCCCGGCCCCCGACGACGACATCAGCCAGATCGCCGCCCGCCTGCGCACCGGCCGCCTGCTGGTGAACCGCTCGACCACGACCCGCGCGCTGACCCTGCCGGCCTCGGCCCTCGGCCGCTGCGGAAACGGAGTCCCCAGTGGACCCGGGCTGGTGCATGCGCTGACCTACGCCCGCGCCCAGATGGTCGAGACCAGGCCCTTCGACTCGACCTACACGCTCCCGGGTGTGCACTGGTCGGACGCGCCGACCAAGCCCGAGGCGCTGCCGCCGGTCGATCCGGCCGACGTCAGCGCGATGCTCGAGCCGACATAGCAAAGGGCCCGCTCGGCCTACTGCTTGTTGAGCTTCCAGTCGTAGTCCCGCCAGCCGACGCGGTAGCCGCCGGCCCGGATCCACGCCCTGGTCGCGGCGTCGCTGTAGGCCGCGATGAAGTTCAGCGCCGCCTCCTGCTCGCCGTCTACGCCCGGGATGTCGAAGTGGTCGCTGCCGTAGGCCGGCACGAAGTCCTCGCCGTACCATTCGAAGATCTTGCTGAGCTGAAGGGCCTCGCCGCTGCGCACGAAGGCGTTCTGCGACACCCAGGTGCGGCAGGCCTCGTCGAGCTGCGCGTCGATGCCAGCGGCCGAGTAGGCCCGCGCTCGCAGCGGCGGGCAGCCGACGCTCGCGCAGTTGACCGCAGCGTGGACGCGGGGGTCGCCCATGGGCCGCAGGATCTTGTGCTCGATGTCGTTGAGCGTCACGCTCTGGCCCGCCACCGTGAAGCTGCGCTCGCCCCAGGGGTCGCCCCCGTCCAGGTCACGGATGGACTCGATCCCGCCGATGTTCTCGGCCACCAGGTCCACCGTCAGCGCGTTGTAGGCGTTGATCCAGAAGGCCAGCTGCTCGTCGCGGCCGGTGGGCGGGGCCGACTCCGCCAGCGCTCGCAGGTAGGGGTCCAGGGTCTCCCCGCCGATGGCCGCGTAGTCCACCCGCGTGGCCGTGGCGTGCCTGGACAGCGTCTGGTCCCAGGGGCCGTGGTCGACCGCCAGCGCCAGGCCCGTGAGAAGTAGCGAAAGGTGCATCCGGTGTCCTCCGGGTGAGACGATGCCATCTCCAGCCCGCAGGTTCCGTACGACAGATGTCGCACCCCCCTTCATTGCAGTTCGTCAGCGACTTCGACCGGCTCCTCGCCACGTCCGACGCACCTCTGCTCTTCCTCCGCGATCCCGAGGGGTTCTGGAGGGTCCAGGTGGATCTGGCCCGAGACGGCGCCGTCCGCCTGGGTCGGCCCCCGCGCCTGCAGGAGGGCCACGCGCTGCTCCGGGATCGGATCACCGGGCTGGTCACGCCCGTCTACACCACCTCGCGAGAGCTCCTGCAGGACCACCCTCGCGCCGACATCGTCTTCTACGCCAGCGCCGAGGCGATGCTGGCCGCCTTCGAGTCGCTGGGCCGACCGCCGGTCAGTCTGGGAGGTCTGCCGCCAGCCGCTCCGCGAACGCCGTGACCGCCCCTCGCCCCTGACGCCGCACCCAGATGAGCATGGCGATGGACAGCACCGGCCAGATCACGAGCTGACCGACATGGAAGTCCTCGCTGAGCGCCCAGTTCAGCGTGCCCATCAAGAGCGTGGGGAAGAGCGCCAGGAAGCCGTAGACCAGGC
>CALGIB010000032.1 GCA_937915955.1 uncultured Pseudomonadota bacterium | reverse complement strand
AGGAGGTCGACGTGAACGCGTCGAAGCCCTTCTCGATGAGCACGGCGCCGGCGTGGACCGCGCCCGCGGCGATCAGGCCGTAGGCCAGGGCCTCGGGGATGGCCGCGTCCGCACCGAAGTACGACCACGCGCCTGCGGCCACACCGACCCCGATGGGGATCATGATGTTGGTCGACACCATGGCCGCGTAGGTCCTGGCCGCGTCGATCATCTTGGTCACGAAGCCTTCGCTCGTGTCGCCGCCGCCGGCGGCGTCGCCCTCTGCGCCGTAGTAGGCCCCACCGTCTTCGGTGTAGCCGGGGACGTAGCCGTAGCCGCTGGCCTGCTGGTATCCGGAGTCGTACATCTGAATGTCTCCATGCGAGCATGCCAGCTCGCGGTTGTGCAGAGGGTAGTCCGACCGGGTTCTCCGCGCCACAATCAAGCGTTCGACGGCGGGCTCGGCCTCGCAGGACTACTCTCCCGGCATGGACGAGTCCCCCCTGTACTCCTGGCAGATCATCGAGCGGTACTACGCCGGGATGGTCCCGAAGATCGAGCACGCCACGATGCACATGGAGGGCGGGCGCAAGCGGTGGCCCACCGGGATCCCCTGCATCGGGGCCCGCGTGGTCGACGGCCCGGACACCTACAAGGTCCGCAGCGTCACCTACACCTTCCCCACCGAGCCCGACGACTTCGACGCGGAGGCCATCATCGTCTTCGTCAAGGTCCGGGGCAACCGGCGCGGTCGCTGATGCCCAGGGGACGCGCAAACAGGCGCCGCTGGGCGCACGTCCTGAAGGTCTACGCAGGCGATCCCGAGGTATGGGTGCGGGCGGGCACGGCCTGGTTCAACCTGGGCACCCCCGTGCTCTCGATGCAGTCGATGGCGATGACGCGGCTCAAGGGCGCGCAGGCCCCTGGCAAGGAAGCGTGCGCGCTCTTCAAGAAGTCAGTCCCGGTCGTGAAGCACCAGCTCCTGAACGCGCCCGAGGGGCCCCTGGAGGTTGACGTCCTGATCCCCTGGCTCGCCCGCGAGACAGCTCGGGCGCTCAAGGTCGTGCGCCGACAAGACCCGCTGGACGGCCAGCGGGCGCAGACTGCCCTGGGCCAGATGTACAGCCCGGTCGCCGTAGGGCGGGTGCGCGACTGGTACAGGCGCCACTACGCCACCGAGCCGATCCCGACGACCTGGGCCGAGGCCCAGATCAAGAGCGACGAGTGGCACGCCACACTGGGCACCGAGGGACGCGAGCTCGGCCCGGACGACCAGGGCACGATCAAGATGCGCTGGCCTGACGGCTGGACCATCCAGGAGCTGGATCAGAAGGAGCAGCTCGAGGCCGAGGGCGACGCGATGCGGAACTGCGTCGCGGACTACTGGGAGGGCATCGAGGAACACCGAACGCGGGTCTTCTCGCTCCGCAACCCCTTCGGGCAGCCCCACGTCACCATCGAGTTCAGCATCCCCGAGGACGACTACGCGGAGACTGACTGGCGCGGGGATGAGGACCGCGAGAACCCGACCTGGTCGTTCCAGCAGTTCGAGGGGCGCGACCAGACCCAGCCGCCGCACAGCAAGTACAGGGACCGCCTTTTCCGCTTCGTGGCGGCGATGAAGCAGAACACGGACTGGTGGACCTGGAACAACACCGAGCAGGACGCCGCGGTCAGCGACGCCCGGGAGTGGGCGCGGTACATCAGCATCTACGGTGAGGAAACCGCCCCCCGCTGGCTCAACCAGATCCTCGTGCAGCCACCCGCCTGGTACCCGGCCTCGGCGGTCGTGAAACCTCGACTGCGCGCCGAGAACGGGCGACTCTGGATTGTTGGCGCGGTGGAGACGTACCAGGTGGTGGCGGCGCTCCTACGAAACGCCGTAGCCATCGAGCTGGTCAAGCACGCGAGCCCCATGGTCCACAGGTTCCTCGACAAGCACATCGGGGAGCAGCAGGGCCTGGCGACCCCTGCAGCACGCCTGCTCGGCACTTATCGGGGCCTGGACACGCTCGTGCGGGCGATGAACATGGCGACGCCGGAGGTCAATCACCTCTTCGGGCTCACTACGGGGGGCGCCCTGGGAGGAGC
>CALGIB010000031.1 GCA_937915955.1 uncultured Pseudomonadota bacterium | reverse complement strand
TGGCGGCTACGGCGGCGGTCAGGGTGGCGGCGGCCAGGGTGGCGGCGGCATGCCCTACGACGGCGGCGGCGGTGGCGCTCCGGCTGGCGGCGGCGGCGACGAAGAGATCCCCTTCTAGGCGACTGGCCCGGACGTTCAGGCGGCGCTGCGGGCCGGCGCCTCGAGCCGAGCCTCGACCACGTCGTGGGCCAGCCCGATGCGCTCGAGCAGCTGGAGGAACCACCAGCCCGGATCCCACTCGCCCTCGGCCAGGCCGAGCCGGGCGGACTCTGGGTGGGCGTGGTGGTTGTTGTGCCAGCCCTCGCCGAAGCTCAGGAAGCCCAGCACCGGCAGGTTGAAGCCCTGCACGCTGGCCTCGGGCGCCACCTCGTGCTGCTCGCCCACGTTGTGCGCCAGCCAGCCGACCACCTGGTGCATGACCACGCTCAAGAACACGCGCACGCCGACGATCCAGGCCAGCGCCTCCCAGCCTCCCCAGGCCCAGGCCGCGAGCGCGATGGGCAGGTTCTGCAGGGGCCAGGAGGCCTCCATCAGGCGGTAGAAGGGGTCCAGTCGGAGCCGATCTTCCAGAACGATCTCAGGGGGATGGACAAGCTCGATGCGCCAGGCGACCTGCTCGGGGAGGTCCCTGTGGAAGGGCTGCTGGTGGCCCAGCCAGGGGTGGCTCTCCCGCTGGCCGCGCTGCGCCCAGTCCCGAAGCTCGTGGTGCTGGACCAGGGACAGTGGGCCGCCGATGCCGGCGACGACGGCCAGCCAGACCAGCCCGTACTCGAGCCAGCGGGGGAGCCTCGCGGCCTCGTGGATCACAACCCGGTGCAGGCCCACTGAGTGTCCGCAGCAGAGGCTCAGGCCTGTCAGCGCGACCGCTACCCCGATGTGCGCCACGTCCCAGCTGCTCAGGAGCAGGGCCGAGGCGCTGGCCAGGCCCGTCCCCAGGACCCAGACCGACTTGCCGAGGTCCAGGACCACCCGTCCTTCTACGGCGTTGGCTCCCTCTGCGTTCAGGCGGCGTGTCATCATCATCTCCCGTCAGGAACTCTGGTACTTTCAGTAAACTCAAAAACTTCATGACAAAAGCCAGAAGGGCTCAGCTGAGCACGCGCGCGAGGCCAGCCAGCGTGCTGCTCTCGGAGCCCACCAGCCGGCGGGCCAGCCCGCGGACCGTGCGGATGAAGCCCGCCATGCCGGTGACGACGCGGTGGAACTCCTCGGCCTCTCGGCCCTCGAGCCCCTCGCTCATCGCCGCGACGTCCTCGAGCGTCTCCAGCGCGGGGTCGAGCTCGCGACGCAGGCGCTCGCGCACGATGGTCACGAAGATCCGCCAGGGCTCCTTCTCGGCCAGGAAGAACTGGCGGCGCTCACCCTTGACCGCGACCTGGCGGACCAGGCCCCAGGCGACGAGCTCGCGCAGGTTGGTGCTGGTGTTGCCGCGGGACAGCTCCAGGTCGTCCATCAGCTCGTCCGCGGTCATCGGGTCGGGCGCAACCAGCAAGCGGGCGTGGATGCTGGCCATGCTGCGGTTGATGCCCCAGGCGCTGCCCAGGGCCCCCCACTCGGCGATGAAGCGGCTGCGGGCTTGGTGAAGCTTGTTTTCCATACTTTCAGTTTATCCCGAAAGTACGGTACGTCAAGGATGCGGTTCTCGCCGGTGACGTGCAGGTCACGGAGCGCGATGACCGCCGCGATCCGGCCTACCTTGGGCGTCCAGGACCTGGAACTTCGCCACGAAGTCGCGATCGAGGCGGTCCTTCAGCTCGAAGACCCAGGCCCCCTGGATGGCCTGGCCCCACTTCTCCCCCAGCGCTGTGCCGTCGCCCAGGTTCAACAGCGTCAGGAAGTCCCTCTGCGCCTCGAAGGGGAGCGCCGGATCACCCAGCAGGCTGCGCCGCAGGTTCTGCAGCAGGACCGGCCCCTGCCGGACCGCGTAGACCCCGGCCTTGGGCACCCAGGCCTGATCGCGCAGGCTCGCGCAGTCGCCCACCGCGAAGACCTCGGGGTGGCCGACCACCTGCAAGCTGTCCTCGACCAGGACGAAGCCGGCCGCGTCGGTGGGCAGGCCCTCGAAGAGGCCGGCGTGGGGTGCCGCGCCCGCGACCCACAGGACCGCGTCGGCCTCGAGCTGACGGCCGTCCTCCAGGTGCGCGCCCCAGGCCTCGACCCGAGCGACCCGGGCCGGGATCTCCCAGGTGATGCCCCGGCCCGCCGCGGCCTCGCGGAGCCGCGCGTTCAGCCCCGGTCGACGAGCCAGCAGCTGCCCGGCCACCACGGTCACCCGGCAGCCCAGGCGGGCCTGGACGCAGAACGCCAGCTCGACGCCGCCCGCGCCCGCCCCGACGATGATCACGTGCTCGGCTCCTCTCGCGGCCAGCTGCTCGAAGCGCCGCACGAAGGCCGCGATCGGCCGGGTCGACAGCGCGTGCTCGCGGACACCGGGCAGCCCGGCGCCAGCCACGGTCGAGCCCACGTTCAGGCTGACCAGGTCGTAGCGCAGCGGCGGGCGCCCCTCGAGCAGCACGCGGCGACCCTGGACGTCCAGCCCGGTGCACCGGGCGTGGATCACCCGGATGCCGGCCTGTCGAGCCAGCGGGCGCAGGTCGATCTGGAGCTGCTCCGGGCGGTACTGGCCCGCCACGAGGCCGGGCACCATGCCCGAGTACGCGGCCAGAGGCTGGTCCACCACCAGGGTCACCCGAGCGTCCAGGGGCGCGCTCCGCTGCGTGCGCAAGACCTGTACGTGGCTGTGTCCACCGCCGACCAGGACGAGCTCGCGGGGATAGACCATGCGGCCATCTATCGACCACGGACCCCTCATGCTCCCGGCTTTACCGGCCCCCGCGACCACCCCGAAGACCTCCCAGGTGGGGGCCTGGGTGGGCCGCCGCTGCGCTGCCGCCGGGGAGCTGGTGTGAGCCGGCTGGACGGGGCCTTCGACGGGCAGCTCTTCGAGGGCATCCTGGAGCCGCCGAAGACGCGCGTCGACGACGCCGTGTTCGAGGGCTGCCTCTTCCGCAAGGCCCAGCTCGCTGAGCTGCAGTTCGTGGACTGTCGCTTCATCGACTGCCGCTTCGAGGCCTGCGATCTGCGCATGGTGAAGCTCACCGACAGCGTGCTCAACGACGCGCAGTTCCACAACTGCAGCCTCATGGGCATCAACTGGACGGCGGCTCGAGGCATGACCTTCTCGGTCCGCTTCGAGGGCTGCCGACTGGACTATGGCGTATTCACGGGCATGCGACTGCACGGCCTGCAGGCCCGGGACTGCAGCCTCCGCGAGGTGGACTTCACCGAAGCCGACCTGAGCGGCGCCTGCTTCCAGGGCAGCGAGCTGACCCGCTCGGTCTTCCGGAGCGCGCGCCTGACCAAGGCGGACCTGACCCAGACCCGGGGCTGCTTCCTGGACGACACCGCGCGCTGCAAGGAGACCCAGGTCGAGCTCGACACGGCGCTGGCCCTGCTGGAGTCGCGGGGCCTGCGCGTCCCTGCGCTGGAGCGGGGCGGCTGATCCGCCCACGCCCAGCCCAGGCGGCTCAGGTGAAGATGATCTGAGCGCCCTCGCTCATCTGGTAGAAGTCGCCCGCCGTGATCACGTCGATGACTTGGGGGATCAGGTCCTCCTGGGTGCGGCCGAACATCTCCATCGCCAGCTCACAGGCGTAGAGCTGGGTGCCCGAGTCGTCCAGGATCTCGAGCATCTCGCGCACGCCCGGCAGGTCCAGCTGCTCCATGCGCTTCATCATCATCGTCGCGGCCAGGTTCTCCATGCCGGGCAGGCCCGCCAGGACCGTGGGCATCGGGCTCGAGGCGTTGCCGGCCATGTTCACGTGCAGGTGGTCGACCTTGCTCTCCGTGATGGCGTCCAGGCCCCAGAAGGTGAAGAAGATGAAGGCCTCGATGCCGGACTGGCGCGCGGCGTTGGCGAGGATGAGCGAGGGATAGACCTCGTCCAGGCCCCCCTTGCTGCAGATGATGGCGACCTTGCGCTGGTCCATGGTGTCCTCCGTGTCTGTGTCAGATGCAGCCGGCCGGCTTGGGGATGCCCGCGCAGCGCGCGGTGGCCTTGCCCGGGGCCTTGGTGAACAGGGCGTAGAGCCGCTTGGTCGGCACGCCGCTGCCCTTGGTGATGGCGCGGATGTTGGGGCTCTTGCCGTGCTCGAGGTAGCTGGCGCGAGCCCACCGGATGGCGATCCAGTGGTCCTCTTCCAGCTGCTCGAGGCCGATACACCTGGCGATCTCCACCGCCAGCTCCTCGGTCCACTGTGTGGGATCCTCGACGAAGCCGCCCGCGTCGAAGAGGACACCCAGCACGGTCTCGCCAGCCAGCGGCTCGGCCTTGCCCGCCGGCGGGGCGACCGGGGCCCTCTGGGTCGTGGCGGCCTCGGCGGCTCGCCTGGGGGCCATGCGCTGCTCCAGGCCACGACGACGACCCCTCCGGCCCTTGGGCTTGAGCCCCTTGCTGCCTCGGCCGATCTCCCGGAGGATCTCGATCATCACGGCGATGCCGCGCTGCACGTCGGCGTCCTGGCTCGCGCCGGCCAGGCCGAAGGCGCCCACCGGCTCCAGCTCGTCGGCCCGATGGAGGACCGCGGCCACCTCGTCCAGCATCTTGAGGACCTCAGGCTGGGTCATCTGCCGCACGGTCTCGAGGATGGGCACGATGCCGTCCTTGAGCTGGGCCAGGTCGTCCTCGGAGGTGTGCGTCACCACGGCCTCGGCGACCTCTGCGGCGCCGTTGCCGAAGCGGAACCAGCCGACCTCCTCGGCGGCGGCCAGCTTCTCGGTGCCGGCCTCCATCACCGCCTTGGCGATGGGGCTCATCTCCTCGAGGAACTCCTGCTGCGCCTCCTGAGCGGCGAGCAGACGGTCCAGCCGCTCCTCGAGTCGCTCCAGGCGGGCCTCGGTGCTGTTGTTCTGGGATTCCATCACGAGCTCCTCTTCCCGGCCATCAGCATCCGGTGGTCGATGGGCAGCTCCTCACCCTTGAGGAGCAGATTCCAGTAGGCCCACTTGAAGCCCAGCTTCCCCCAGTGGTTGACATAGGACTCCGAGAGCAGGTCGAAGGGCCCGAGGCCCGGGAGCGGGAACTTGCCCGGCAGGGGCTCGGTCTCGTAGTTGAAGTCGATCAGGATGGCCTTGCCGAAGCCCGTCTCGATGAAGCAGTTGGCGTGGCCGTCGAAGACCGGCTTCAGGGGCTTGCCCTCGATGGCCGCCAGCAGGTTGGGGACCAGCACCTCGGCCTGGAAGTGGGCCACCGAGCCCGCCTTGCTGGCGGGCAGATCCGTGGCGTCGCCGATGACGAACACCCTCTCGCAGGCCTTGGACTGCAGCGTGAACTTCTGGGTCGGGACCCAGCCCGTCTCGTCGGTGAGTCCGCTGTCCTGCAGGGCCTGGCTGCCCGAGTGCACCGGGATGGTGGCGACGAGGTCGTAGGGCAGCTCCCGCCCGTCGTAGCCCTTGAGCAGCTTGTTCTCGCCGTCGTAGGACTCGACCGAGAAGTCGGGCTCGACCAGGATGCTCCGACGCTCGAACATCTCGGCGAGCTTGGCGCTGGCTTTGGGCTTGGTGAAGGGTCCGTCCAGCGGGGTCACGTAGACCAGCTCCGTCTTGTCCCGGATCCCCCGCCTGGTGAGGTAGGCGTCGGCCAGGAAGGCGAACTCCAGCGGCGCCACTGGGCACTTGATCGGCATCGCCGCGGTGTGCACCAGCAGGCGGCCGCCCTCGAAGCTCTCGAGCAGGGCTGCCAGCTTCCTGGCGCCATCGAGCGTGTAGAAGTCGGCGACGCCCTGGCCGAGCGCGCCCTCGAGACCCTCGGTCTCGCCAGGGACGATGCGCGATCCAGTCGCCAGCACCATGTAGTCGTAGGTCAGGCGGCGGCCGTCGACCAGGGAGACCGCCTGGGCCTCGAGATCGACGCGGTCCAGCTCACCCAGGACCAGGTCCACCCCCGGGGGCACGAAGCGCCGGCGAGGCTTGACGATGTCGGAGACGCTGTAGTCCCCGAAGGGCAGGAACAGCAGCCCGGGCTGGTAGACGTGGACGTCGTCGCGGTCCACGAGCGTGATGGCCCAGTCCGGGCCGAGGTCCTTGCGGAGCTTGTTGGCGACCATCGTGCCGCCCGTTCCGGCTCCGAGGATGAGCAGGTCCTTCATGCTGTCCTCCTTGGAGGAGGGAGAGGACGGACGCGCCTCGGTGGATTCTCGATCCCGGAATAATCGTCCCCGTCAGCCGCTCCTCGGCTTCAGCTGCAGACGGCCTCCCAGCTCTCCTCGGACTCCTCCGAGGCGCTGGCGCGCTCGAGCTTCAGGCCCATGTGCGTGTCGTAGCGGACCCCGCCCATGGTCCGGCTGCGCTGATCCCAGGCGCCATAGGCCGGCCCCGGAGGCACCAGGCCGTCGTGGTGGATCAGGTCCGCGCGTCCCCAGGTCATCAGCGCTTCCCGCACGTGGGGCCACTCCTCGCGCTTCCAGTAGAACAACAGCGCGCGCTGGCGGCTGCGCTCCTTGCGACCCTTGGCGACCTCGACCGGCTTCTTGGTGTAGGGGTCGATGCCCGAGACGTACATCGCGGTCGCCAGCGTGGCCGGGGTCGGCATGAACATCTGCACCTGCCGAGGCCGCAGGCCCTGCTCCTTCATGTACAGGGCCAGCTCGACGGTCTCCTTCGGGCCGACGCCGGGGTGGGCGCACTGGAAGTAGGGGACCAGGAACTGCTCCTTGCCCAGGTCCTTGTTCGCCTTCTTGAAGCGCTCCATGAAGTTCGTGAAGTACTTGATGTCCGGCTTCCGCATCTGGTGCAGCGCGGCGCCAGCGGCGTGCTCGGGCGCCACAGAGAGCTGCCCCTGGACGTGGTGGGCGGCCAGCACCTCGACGAAGCGCGGGTCCGTGTCAGCGAGATCGTAGCGAATCCCGGAGTTGACGAAGACCCTCCGGATTCCGGGCAGGTTGCGGGCCTTGCGCAGCAGCTCCATGTAGGGGCCGTGGTCGGTGCCGTAGTGCTTGCAGCGCACGGGGTGCAGGCAGGACACGCGGCGGCAGACCTTGTTGGCGGCCTCGCTGTTGCATTTCATGTGGAACATGTTGGCGGTGGGGCCGCCGAGATCCGACACGATCCCCTTGAAGCCCTTGCGCTGCGTCATCTCCTTCAGCTCACGCAGCACAGACTCGCTGCTGCGCGAGGTGACGTCCTTGCCCTGGTGGATGGTCAGCGCGCAGAAGCTGCAGCCCCCGGAGCAGCCGCGGTTGACGGTCACGCTGCCCTCGATGCTGGCCAGGGCGGGCACGGGCTGGCGGTAGCAGGTGTGCGGCTTGTGGGTGTAGGGCAGCTCGTGCAGCCGGTCCATCATCTCGGTCGTGATGGGCTCGGCGGCGCGGTTCTGCACGATGGCGCGGCCCCCGTGGCGCTGGACCAGGGTCTTTCCGCAGTGCGGGTTGGACTCCCGGTACATCAGCATCGTCAGCCGGTTGAAGGCCGAGCCGCTGGACCTGCACTCCTGCAGGCTGGGGACCTCCTCGACGTCGGGGCCCTCGGGGAGCGTGTCCTTGGCGCCCGCGGCCCAGGCCGTGCCCGCGATGTCCCGGCACGCCCGGATGCCCCGACCGGCGTCCAGGCGCTGGGCGATCTCCAGGATGGCCCGCTCGCCCATGCCGTAGACCAGCAGGTCCGCCTTGGCGTCCAACAGAATGGACCCCCGGATGCGGTCCTGCCAGAAGTCGAAGTGGGCCAGCCGCCGAAGGCTGGCCTCGACCCCGCCAGCGACCACCGGTGTGCCCGGAAAGGCCTCGCGGCAGCGCCCCGTGTAGGCGATCGTGGCCCGATCCGGGCGCTGACCGACCTGCCCTCCGGGGGCGTAGGCGTCGGTGCTGCGGAGCTTCCTCGAGGCCGTGTAGCGGTTGACCATGGAGTCCATGTTCCCGGCGGTGACGCCGAAGAACAGGCGCGGCTTGCCCAGGGCGCGGAAGGCCTCGACCGAGGTCCAGTCCGGCTGGGCGATCACGCCGACCGAGAACCCGTGGCTCTGCAGCCAGCGGCCGATGGCGGCCACGCCCCAGCCCGGGTGGTCGACGTAGGCGTCGCCGGTCACCAGGATCACGTCCAGGGGTCCGCCCGCTTCTTCGGGGGTCATCGGCAGGGGGCGTCGGTTCATCGGCCGTCCCTAACCCACGGCGCGCCGCTTCTTGCAGCGCAGGCATCAAGCTGTCTCGCCCCGCGGCCGCCGCGCAGACGATAGGCGCCCGTTGTTCAGCGAGGTGAGACGTGGGTCTGTTGGTCGATGGGTCTTGGCATGATCAGTGGTACGACACCAAGAGCAGCGGTGGCCGCTTCGTGCGCTCCGAGGCGGCCTTCCGGTCCGAGGTGGGCAGCCAGCGCTTCCCGGCCGTCTCCGGCCGCTACCACCTGTATGTCGCAGAGGCCTGCCCCTGGGCCCACCGCACGCTCATCCTGCGCAAGCTCAAGGACCTGGAGGCGCACATCCCCGTGCACACCGTGCACCCGCTGATGCTGGACAAGGGCTGGCAGTTCCTGGACGAGCACCAGGATGGCCTGTACGGCAAGCGCTACCTGCACCAGATCTACACGCACGCGAAGGCCGACTACACGGGACGGGTCACGGTCCCGGTGCTGTGGGACAGCCTCGAGCAGACGATCGTGAACAACGAGTCCGAGGACCTGATCCGCCAGCTCAACTCGGCCTTCGACGGCCTGACCGGCAGCGACCTGGACTTCTGCCCGGCGCACCTGCGCGAGCCCATCGCCGAGGTCAACGCGCGCATCTACGAGCACGTCAACAACGGCGTGTACCGCTGCGGCTTCGCGACCACCCAGGCCGCCTACGACGAGGCGGTCGGGGGTCTGTTCGAGACCCTGGAGTGGATCGAGGACCACCTGAGCCGCCACCGCTTCCTGGTCGGCGAGCGCCTCACCGAGGCGGACCTGCGGCTGCTGCCGACGCTGATGCGCTTCGACGCCGTCTACGTGACCCACTTCAAGTGCGACCACAAGCGCGTCATCGACTACCCGAACCTCTGGGCCTACACCCGTCAGCTGGCCCAGCTTGTCGAGGGCACGTTCTGGCTGGAGCCGACTCGCCGGCACTACTTCTGCTCACACGAGACGATCAACCCCCACCTCATCCTGAGCAAGGGGCCGGATGTGGACTTCTCGGCCGAACACGGCCGGGGCGATGCCCTGGCGACCGCACGAAGGGCCTGAGATCGCTCAGTCGCAGTCCGGAACGCTGAGCTCGACCGCCTGGGACCACTCGGACCAGACCAGGCCGGCGTCCCGGTAGCGGACGCGGGCACAGACCGCTCCGGAGAGCCCATCGGCCGCCTGCCGCGTGAGCTCGGCGCCCGCCTGGGTGTCCATGCCCATGTACTCGTTGCGGTCCTGCTGCCAGACATCCAGCAGCAGGTCACCCTCGAAGTCGCAGGCCCCCGAGGCCTGCCAGTGGCTGCCGTGGTGGGCCATCCCATCCAGATCGTTGAAGTCCGAGCCCGTCAGTCCCTGGCAGTCCAGCCCCTCGATCGTGGGCGTGTCCGGGGCTGTGTTGTTCAGCCAGATGGTGACGCTGTCGCTGTGCAGGTTGTCCAGCGGCGCCTCGGGCGTGCCCCGGCTGTAGCGGTCGATGGTGAAGCTGTCTGGCCCCACCTCGAGCAGCACAAAGCCGTAGTGGTCCTGGCTGACGGAGAACTCCGGGTAGTCGACCTGCGAGGAGCCTCCCCAACGGTCCAGGGCACCTCCCGCGCTCGCCACGTTCACCATCAGGTGCTGGTGGTCGCGGCTCTCCCCTCGTGAGTAGCCGTGGGTGTGGCCGAAGAGGTGAACGCTGGGCTTGCCGCAGTCCTCGGTGAAGGCCTCCAGGCGGGTGACCACCTGGGTGGAGAAGTCGTCCTCGCCCGCGGTCCAGAGCTCGGAGAGGTGGGGGTGGTGGAGCTGGGCGAAGACCACCTGGATGTCGGAGTCGGTGCAGGTCTCGGCCAGCTGCTCGCTCAGCCAGGCCAGCTGCGCGTCCTGGGACCAGTTGTTGCTGTCCAGCCCGATGACGCGTAGCTGTCCCCGGTCCGTCCGCCATGCGTGCTCAGCCAGCCCCTGCTCCGGGAGCTGGAAGTAGCGGAAGAACAGGGGACTGCCGCCCTCGTGGTTGCCGGGGACCGGGTACAGGGGCACCTCGGCCAGCAGCTCGGCGGCGGGTCGAAAGAAGTCCTCTCGCCACTCCTCGGCCTTCCAGCCGTTGTCGACCAGGTCTCCAGGGAACAGCGCCAGGTCCAGGGCCTGGGTCAGGTCGTCGTCGTAGCGGTCGCGCACCACCGGCAGCACGCCCTGCTGGACCATCTCGGCGAACTTCTCGGGGTGAGCGTCGTCTCGCTGCATGTCCGACATCGCGACGATACGAACGATCTCAGGGTGTTCAACAGGCGTTCGGAAGCGAACGGTGCCCGCGTCCAGGTCACCGGTCCGGGCCGTGGCCTGGACCTCCGTGCCCGGCTCGAGGCCGGTGAGCTGCACGGCGTGGACTCGGCCGTCCGCCTCGGTCGGGTCCGCGCCCTCGATCGCGGGCACCTCCGCGCCACAGGTGAAGCCCGTGGCGTGGTCCAGTCGGCTCCCGGCGCCGCTGTCGGTCTCCCACAGCACCCACGCGGAGTCTGGACGCAGGTCCTGCACGTAGGGCGCGATGGAGACCACCGCGCCGGCCCCCTCGTCCCCCTCACAAGAAGTGGGCGCGGAGTCCTTGGAGGGGGTCGAGGTGCACGCGAGCAGCCAGAACATGGCGGCACTCTACCCGCCGTGTCGGGGCCTCACCGCGCCGGAGCGACCTCGGGCGCCTGGTCGGCCTCGGAGTCTGTGCGTGATCGCAGCCCGTCCCGGCGCGCCTCCAGCCCGCTCAGGCGTCCCGCAGAGCCGTCAGCGCGCGGCGGGTCATCACCGCCGACATCTGGCGCCGCCAGGCGGGGTCCCCGTGGATGGCCTCGTTGGGGCGGGTGCCCTTGCGGACCAGCTCGGCGATGGCCTCGATGCCCTCGTCCGTGAGCTCCTGCCCGCAGAAGGCCTCGAGCTTGCCGATGGGCTTGGGGATCGGACCCGCCGCGCCCACGACGATGTCCAGGGTCTTGGGGGTCGTGCCCTCCCAGGTGCCCGAGATCGCAAGGCCCAGCTGGGGGAAGTCGATGCTGTCCCGGACCCGCAGCTTCTCGTAGGTGCCTCGGAAGCCGGGGGCCGGCCTGGGGATGAAGACGCGCGTCAGCAGCTCCCCCGGCTCGAGCTTCAGGTGGTCCATGCCGTTGAAGCGGAACAGGTCCCGCAGCGCGAGCACGCGTGCCCCCGAGGCGCCGAGCAGTTCGACGCTGGCGTCGAGCCCCAGCAGCACCGGCACGGTGTCCGAGGACTGGGCGGCCACGCAGGTCTTGGGGCCGCCGATGACGTGGCACCAGTCGCCCTCGGCCTTGAGGCAGTGGCCGAGCGCCCTTCGCCAGAAGGCGGTCTGGTTGTAGAACAGGCAGCGGGTGTCGAGCAGGATGTTGCCGCCCAGGGTGCCGGCGTTCCGGATCTGGGGGCTGGCCACCAACGAGGCGGCCCGCGCAAGCGGCGGCGCGAGGCCCCGGACCAGCTTGGACTGGGCCAGCTCGGACAGCGTGGTCGAGGCGCAGACCACCAGCTGCTCGGCCTCGATGAGGATGCCGCCGCGAGGGAGCCTGTTGAGCGATATCAACTGCTTGGGGGCGCCGAGGCCGTGCTTGAGGTTGGGCAGCAGGTCGGTCCCTCCGGCCATGTAGACCGCCTCGGGGTGCCAGGCGGCGACGGCCTGCTCGGGGGTCTCGGGCTGCAGCACCACGAAGGGAGGGAGGCGAAGCATCAGGAACGCTCCTTCATCGCGGCGAGCACCCGCTCGGGGGTGAAGGGCATCCTGCGCACCCGCACGCCGACGGCGTCCCAGATGGCGTTGGCGATGGCCGGGATGATGGGGTGCAGCGGCCCCTCGCCGGCCTCCTTGGCGCCGTAGGGTCCGCCCGGATCCAGGCTCTCGATGATGGAGGCGAAGAACTCGGGGCACTCCGCGCTGGTCGGCATGCGGTAGTCGAGCAGGTTCGGTCCGGTGTGCAGGCCGTCGGTGCGGAAGGTGTGCGCCTCCATGATGGCCTCGGCGTAGCCCATGTAGACGCTGCCCTCGATCTGGCCCTCGACCAGCTGGGGGTTCAGCGCGCGGCCGCAGTCGTGCGCCGCCCAGACCTTCTCGACGCGGACGACGCCGGTCTCGGGGTCCACCGCCACCTCGGCGACGTGCGCGGTGGTCGAGTAGGCCGGCGAGGCCCCGATCGTGCCGCCTCGGTACTTGGCGCCCACCGCGCGGGTGCGGTAGCCGCCCGTGGCGCCCAGGGTGCCGAAGCGGCTCTCGGCCAGGATGAGCGCCTCGCGGATGTCCAGCTGACGGCCGCGGTCGTCCTTGTCGTACACGAAGCCCAGCGCCACGCCGACCTGGGCGTCCGGGACCTGCCAGTGCAAGGCCACGGCGTCCACGATGCGCGTGCGCAGCTTTCGGGCGGCCTCCTGCGCGGCGGTGCCGCACATGAAGGTGACCCGGCTGCTGTAGGCGCCCAGGTCCACTGGGCAGAGGTCCGTGTCCGAGCTGACCACGACGATGTCGTCCGGGGGCACGCCGGTCTCCTCGGCGACGATGTAGGCCAGCATGCCGTCGCTGCCCTGACCGATGTCGGAGGCGCCGCAGAAGACCGTGATCTTCCCGCTGCGGTCGGCCTGAAGCTGAACGCCCGACTGGGGCATCTCGTTGGGGTAGACGGGGTAGGCCGTGCCCGAGATGTACATGCTGGTGGCCACGCCCAGGCCGCGCCCCAGCGGCAGCTTGCCCCAGCGCTCCTTCCAGCCCGAGCCCCGCTCGACGCTGTCCAGGCAGGCCAGCAGGCCGGTGGAGGGGATGAGCTGACCGTTTACGGTCTCCTGTCCGCTCTCGATAGCGTTGACGCGACGAATCTGTATCGGATCCATGCCCAGCTGCTCGGCCGCCTCGTCCAGCGCGCCCTCGAAGGCGAAGCGGGGCTGCACCGAGCCATGGCCACGCTTTGGCCCGCAGCAAGGCTTGTTCGTATACACCCTGGAGCTGCGGAAGCGGTAGGACTGGAAGTCGATGGGTCCCGTCAGCAGTTGGCCCGAGTAGTAGGTCGTGATCATGCCGAAGGAGTGGTAGGCCCCGCCATCGATGGTGATGTCACTGTCCACCGCCAGGACGCGACCTTCTGTGTCACATCCGACCTTGAAGTGCATGGTCATGGGGTGACGGCCGCGGTGACTGTAGAAGACCTCTTCCCGGGTGTAGAGGAACTTCACGGGGCGCCCGGCCTTGCGGGCGAGCACCGCCGCACAGAACTCCAGGTCGAAGGGCTCCGACTTGCCGCCGAAGGCCCCGCCCAGCGCCGGCTGGATCACCCGGATCTTGGCCTGGGGGAGCTCCAGCACCCGAGCGAGCTCACGATGGAGGTAGTGCGGGACCTGGGTGGCGGACCAGATGGTGAGCTGACCGTCCTGGCTCCAGGTGGCGAGCGCGGCGTGGGGCTCGATGGGGCCGTGGGTGCTGCCCTCGTAGTGCCAGGTGCCCTCGGCGACGGCGACGGACTGTGCCAGCTTGTCGTCGACCGGGCCGAACTCCAGCTCGACGGTCTTGCAGATGTTGTCCTTGCGAGGCCGCCCCTTCCAGTCCAGCTCATGCAGGATGGGCGCGTCCGGAGCCAGCGCCTGGGCGGGCTCGATGGCGGCGGGCAGGACCTCGTAGTCGACCTGGATCAGGTCGAGCGCGGCGTTCGCGGTGTCCTCGTCGGCGGCGGCCACCGCGGCCACGCCGTCCCCGATGTAGCGCACCCGATCGGTGCAGAGCGCGGTCTCGTCGGGGGTCCAGGGGATGACGCAGTAGGGGATGGGCACGTCCTGGCCGGTCATCACGGCGAAGACGCCGGGCAGGGCGGCGGCCTTGGAGGTGTCGACGCCGAGGATGCGCGCGTGGGCGTGCGGGCTGCGGAGGATCTTGCCGTGGGCCATGCGGGGCAGGCTCAGGTCGTCGGTGTAGAGCGCCTCGCCCGTGGCCTTGCCGATGCTGTCGGCCTTGCGGCCTCGGCTGCCCAGGACGATGAAGCCCTCGGCCGGCTCGCCGTAGGCGATGGGGACCTGGCGGTCCTGGCTGGCGGCAAGGCGGACGGCGTCGAAGATCTTGGTGTAGCCGGTGCAGCGGCAGAGGTTGCCGGCGAGCGCCTCGCGGATCTGGGCGTCGCTGGGCTCGGGGTGGTCCCGCAGCAGCGCCTTCGCGCTCAGGATCATGCCGGGCTGACAGAAGCCGCACTGCAGCGCCCCGGTCACGTCGAAGGCGCGCTGGACCGGGTCGGGGCCGTCGCTGTCGGCCAGGCCCTCGATGGTGGTGACCTGGGCGTCCCCGACGGTGGCCGCCAGGGTGCAGCAGGCCAGCTTGGGTTTGCCGTCGATCAGCACCGTGCAGGCGCCGCAGTCGCCCTTGTCGCAGCCCTGCTTGCTGCCGGTCAGGCCCAGCTCGTAGCGCAGGACCTCGAGCAGGCTCCAGTGTGGGTGGGCGGCCAGCTCGACGGGCTCGCCGTTGATGTTCAGGCGCAGCAGGGACTTCATCGAGGGGACCTCCGAGCTAGCCACTCCTAACCGGTGCCTGTTGCGGGCAGGACCGCCGACGAGAACGGAGCAGCGGGGTCGGCCCCAGGGCGCACAGCGGTGAGCCGTGGCCTGGTCCGCGAAGGCCCCTTTCTTACAGGATGAAGGGGTAGTAGTAGGTGGCCGACTCGCTGCCGTCCCAGGGGGGGAAGCTGATGTTGGTCACCGCCTCGCCCAGGCAGGTGTCCAGGCTGGTGCCGGCGTAGGCCCCGCCGTCGATGCGCGCCGCGCTGGCCTTGCCCGAGGGCTGGACCGTCAGCTTCACCGTGATGCGACCCTTGGGCAGCGAGCCCGTCTCCTGCCGGTACAGGCCGAAGCAGCGCTTCACGCCCTTGTTCGACTTGAGCATCGTGTCGAGCACCGTCACCGGCACGCCCACGTTGGCGCTGCTGGAGCTGGTCGTGGGGTTGTCGCGCGACTTGGGGGTGACCGACGCTCCGCCGCTGCTCTTGGGGCTGCTGGTGGAGCCCCCCGAGCTCTTGGGCGTGGTCACCGGGTCCGGCGTGCGGGACTTGGGGGTCACCGTCGGGGTGGAGCCCTTGGGGGGCTGCTCGACCTCGGGCTCGTCTTCGATCTCTGCCTCGGCGACGGCCTCGGCCTCGGCCTCTTCCATCGCGCGCAGGGCGTCCTCGAGCGCGTCGGGCTGCTCCTCGGGGGCCTCCTTCTCTGCGACGGCCTCTTCCAGGACCCCCTTGGGGATCTCGGTGCCCATGCGGGGGCCTTCCGATGGGGCCTCGGCCACCACGGGGGCGGTGTCCTCGGCGCCGATGCCCGTGAACTTCACGACGCCCGCGCCGAGGCCGGCCAGCACGATGCCGATGCCCATGGAGAGCACGACGCTGGCTTCCTTGCGGCCGCGGTCGCCGGTCAGCAGGACGAGCAGCGACGTGAAGCCGCTGGCCAGCGCGATGGCCAGGCCGATGACCTCGAGGGTGTGGTCGCTGACCACCGCCATCAGCGCGGCGCCGCCGATGGACCCGAAGCAGCCCATCAGGACCAGGGCGAGATCGCCTGAGGGATCGTGGGCCGCGTGCTGCACCGAGGCGACCGAGACTCCCACCGGCGCGGCGGGGGCCGGCGCAGGAGGGGGCGGAGCCAGGCTGGGGC